>CAYVBA010000013.1:0-4023 GCA_964448475.1 uncultured Coriobacteriales bacterium | reverse complement strand
GCCATCCAAGCAGCGGAGCTCGGAGTTGAGAACGCCGAGCTCGCACTCGAGAGCGCCAAGGAGCAACTCGCAGCCGCGGAGGAAGCCGCTGATGCACGCACCGTCCGCTCACCCATAGACGGAGAGGTCATCTCCATCAACGTGGAGCCCGGCATGAGCATCGAGAGCTTCATGAGCACCGGTAAATCAGCCGTCCAGATCTCCGACATCACCAACATGCGCGTGGAGATGAAGGTCAACGAGATCGATATCCTCCAGGTCGAGCGCGATCTGGAAGCGCGCGTCACGTTCGACGCCGTACCCGACCTCACCCAGACCGGTAAGGTATCCGCGATCGCGGCCAGCCCTGATGGTGGAGAGTCGGCCGTGGCCATGGGCGGTGGAGGTATGTTCGGTGGCGGCGGTGGTGGATCGGGCATCGTCACCTATCCCGTGGACATCACGTTGGATGACCCCGATGAGCGCTTGAAGATCGGTATGACGGCGGACGTCACGCTGAACATCGAGCACCTCGAGAACGTCCTCATGGTCCCGCTCACCGCGGTCTTCAACGACGGCACGAAGTCCTACGTGAACCGCGTGACGTACGACAGCTCAGGTGTGGCTACCTCGGAGCAGGTGGAGGTCACGCTCGTCACTTCCAACGAGACCGTCTCGGTCATCACCGGCCCGATCGAGGAAGGCGATACGGTGGAGATCAGTTCCTCACCGACCGACTTCATGGGGCTCTTCGGATAACCATGGAACCAGTCATCAGAGCCATAGACCTCCATCGGATCTACGAGACCGAAGCAGGCGATACCCATGCGCTCCGCGGCGTCACCTTCGACGTGGAGCAAGGCGAGTTCGTGGCCATCATGGGCCCGTCGGGTTCTGGCAAGTCCACCCTCATGAACCTGCTGGGCTGCTTGGACACGCCCACGTACGGCCAGTACTTCCTGGAAGGCGTGGACGTCTCCATCTACAACGATGACGAACTGGCTGAAGTCCGCGCACACCGCCTCGGCTTCGTCTTCCAATCGTTCAACCTCCTGCCCCGTGCCACGGTGCTGAGGAACGTCATGCTCCCGTTGATCTACGCAGGTGTACCAGCTCATGAGCGAGAAGCCAAGGCCGTGAAGGCACTGCATGCGGCAGGTCTCACCGATGAGTGGTTCGAGCACAAATCGAACGAGATCTCAGGTGGCCAGATGCAGCGCGTGGCCATCGCCCGCGCGCTCGTGAACGACCCCGCCCTCATCCTCGCGGATGAACCCACGGGTAACCTGGACTCAGCCACGGGTGAGATGGTGCTCAACACCTTCAAGCGCCTCCGTGAGGAAGGCTCCACCATCGTCCTCATCACGCACGACATAGACGTGGCTCGTCATGCTGACCGCGCCATGCAGATCCGCGATGGTGAGCTCTTCGAAGGCGCACAGGAATCCTCGCTCAGGAGATCGCTCGAGGAGGTACCGGAAGCATGAGACTCGGAGACCTCTTCTACGAGATCCGCACAGCGCTCTCGGCCAACAAGGCTCGGAGTGCGCTCACCATCCTCGGTATCGTCATAGGTATCGCGGCGGTCGTTACGCTCACCTCGCTCATCGAGGGCATGAAGGTCCAGTTGCTCTCGGACCTCGGCGCAGATCAGGCGCGGTCCATCAACGTCAACTCCATGAACGTGAACCTCGATACCGATGACCTCGAGTACATAGAGGACGTCGTGAACGGTGCCGAGAACGCCACCGCTTCCATCATGGGAAGCGCCAACGTCTCAACGCCCACTTCCTCGCTCGAGTTCGTGAGCGTCATGGGAACTATGCCCTCCTTCATGAAGGCCATGGAATCCAACTTCCCCCTCAAGGAAGGACGCCACTTCGTCCAGTCCGATGATGACAACATGCGCCAGGTGGTGATCCTGGGCACCAACACGGTGAAGCGACTCTACGGTTCGGAGTCGGTGAACGTCGTGGGTAACACGATCACCATCGGCACTGATAACTACTCCGTCATCGGTGTGGTCGAATCCTCCAGCATGATGTCCATGGGTCAGACGGCGGATGTCTACGTCCCGTTCAAGACGGCTCATTACCGCGTCATCGGCTCCGACGAGTTCATGAGCTTCGTGGTCATGGCCGAGGTGGGCGCTGACGTCAACATGGTGAAGGACAACACACTACGAGCCCTCGAGAAGCGGTATCCCTACGTAGCGGAGGAGACGAACACCTTCGAGATGGGCGGTGAGATGTTCGAGTCATCAGCCTTCTCCGCCATCACACAGAAGGACATGCTCGACATCGTCGAGTCCGTCTACACGGCCTTCTCCGTCATAGTGGCCTCGGTGGCCGGAATCTCACTCCTCGTCGGAGGCGTCGGCATCATGAACATGATGCTCACCACCGTGACGGAGCGTATCCGTGAGATCGGTCTGCGCAAAGCGGTCGGAGCCAAAGCGGCTGACATCTCCCGCCAGTTCCTGGGTGAGTCCGTGCTGCTCTGTCTCCTGGGCGGTCTCCTGGGTCTCATCTTCGGTTACATCGGAGGGTGGATCGGTGCGGGGCTCGTAGGTCTCTTCGTCCCGGACATGCCCATCGCTCCCGTGATCACACCGTCGATCGCGGCCATCGCTTTCGGGGTCTCAGCGCTCATCGGTGTCGTCTTCGGATACACGCCGGCCCGTAACGCCGCTCGCCTCGATCCGGTGGAGTCCCTCAGGCACCAGTGATGCCGCGCGCTTCAGCAGCGGTCACGATCCTTCCGACCGCATCCTCGAGCACGCTCGTGGGCACCGCTATGTTGAAGCGCTCGAATCCTGCGCCTCCGGTCCCGAAGATGTGACCCTCATCGAGTACGACCCCTGCTTCATGCAGCATGAACCGCTCCAGGTCAGCTGCATCGTCGAAGTACGCGCGCCAGTCGCTCCACGGTAGGTACGTCCCCTCGAGCGGACTGAACACGAGGCGGGGGAGTGCTCGCCCCAATCCCTCGCGGAGCACACGCTCGTTCACACGTATATGGGCGAGAAGGTCCTCGAGCCACCCCTCCCCATCGGTGTACGCGGCCATCGTGGCCACGCGCCCGAAGTACGGGATGGAGAAAAGGCCTTCCTGGTGCATGAGTGCGCTGTAGCGGTCGCGGAGTGAGTCATCCGGGATGATGATGTTGGACGTCATGAGACCGGCCAGGTTGAAGGTCTTCGAGGGAGCGGTGCAGACCACCGTGTCCCGCTCCATGCCGGGAAGCGTGAGGAGTGACGTGAAGGGCTTCTCGCCCACGATCAGGTCACCATGGATCTCATCGGCCACCACGATCACGTCGTGCTCGGAGCAGATGGTGCGGAGCCTCGTCAGTTCCTCGCTCGTCCAGACGCGCCCCACCGGATTGTGCGGCGAGCAGAGGATCATAAGTGCGGGTTTTTCGTCCACACAGACGCGCTCCAGCTGATCGAAGTCCATTGTGTAAGTACCGTCATCGGCGCGGGTGAGGGGGTTCTCTACCACCCGGCGACCGGCCGCCTCGATCACGGCGCGGAAGGGGTAGTAGACGGGTGTCTGGATGAGGATGCTGGCATCGGGCTCCGTGAGTGAACGGATGGCGAGGCGCAGTGCCGGCACCACGCCGGGGGTCACACGGATATGCGCGGGATCCACCTCAGCACCCCAGCGGCGGGAGAGCCAGCCGGTGACGGTGGAGAAGTACTCCGCATCGGGAAGTGTGTAGCCGTAGATGCCGTGGTCCACAGCCTCATGGAGCGCTGCTCTGATGGCGGGTGCTACGGCGAGCTCCATATCGGCCACGGAGAGCGGGATGGTGTCGGCCGCGGCTCCTTCCGCAGGTCGGTCGAGCCATTTGGCACTCGCCGTCCCGGTGCGGTCGATTGATGTGGTGAAGTCGTTCTCGCCCGACATGCGAACCTCCTGTGACGCTCGAGGGTGTGCAGTACAATCAACCTACATCCTAACGGGACTCAGGAAGAGAGGCAGTCTTCATGTCCAGTGCACTCCTCACCGACCTCTATCAACTCACGATGGCGCAAGGGTA
>CAYVBA010000012.1:26146-30608 GCA_964448475.1 uncultured Coriobacteriales bacterium | reverse complement strand
AGGGTAGGGATTACGCGCCCAACCTCTTCACCTACCTGGTGGGACCGCGTGACAACGCTGCGCTCGCACCGTTCTACCCCGAGCTGACCGAGGAGCTCGCCAAGTTCATCGAGTCCATCGCCTCCGAGCGGAAGCTGGGACTCGTGACCGACCCTCTCGTGCGGTTCATCCTGGACCCCAACATGAAGAGCGGATCGCTCTCACTGGTGGCCGAAGCGGTCACACCTACCGTCATGAAGGACCTCGAGCGAGAAGAACGGGTCTTCTACGGACTCGAACCTCGCTCCAGCAGGGGCGGCCAGGCGCTCGTGGATCCGTTCCCGCGCAACGCCGATCCCGTACCTCAACCGGCTCCGAGTGCCGTACCCGGCGTGGTTCCTTACCAGCCGCCTGCGGTCCTCGAGGATTCCGGCTACGACCACCACTCCATCTTCGATGACAGCTATCCCGCGGTCGCCGTACGCACGGATGGCAGCCGCGGTCCCGTGCTCATCAACAAGGTGACGGGTGAATCGCACCGTCTCATCCCGCCATCCATCACCATCGGTCGTGATGAGCGTATCGCTGACCTCGTGCTGAAGGACTCCAACGTTTCGCGTTCGCACGCTCGCATCACGGAGGATGGCGGTCACTGGACCATCCGGGACCTGGATTCCACCAACGGCACGTACGTGAACGGCTCCAAGACGCGCGAATACACCTTGAAGCATGGTGACACCATAGAGATAGGCGTCATGGAGCTCAGCTTCCAGGAGGCCTGATGATCGATCTCGTCCTCCTCATAGGCCGTATCCTCCTCGTGGTCTTCCTCTACGTGTTCCTGTTCACCGTCATGCGCACGGGTGTGGGATACGTGAAGGGCCAGCGCAAGGACGGATCGCTCTGGCACGTCACGGTCGAGAAGGGCCCGCGCAATCTCCGCGGTCTCGAGGTGGACATACTCGGCCCCGTCATCGTGGGCCGCTCCCCCGGAGCCGACATCGTCATCCCCGAGCCGTACGTCTCCGGACGTCACGCTCGCTTCATGCTGCAAGGGCCCGCACTCCTCATCGAGGACCTCGGATCCACCAACGGAACCGTAGCCAACAACCAGCTCGTGGATAGGCCTACCGTGCTCCGTGACGGTGACATCGTAGAAGTGGGCGACGTCTCCTTACGGGTCAGGCGCTCATGAGTATCTTCGGTAAGCGTCAGAAACCGCTGCCCTTCGACTGGGGCACCGCCACGAGCGTAGGCAAGATCCGCTCCCATAACGAAGACTCGTTCCTGGCAAAACCACCCATATTCGCTGTGGCAGATGGCATGGGCGGACATGCCGGTGGTGAGGTGGCCAGCAGTATAGCCATCACGACCTTCCTGGAGAACACACCGTCGGAAGCACGCCCCGAGGACCTGGCCTGCGCCATCGAAGCCGCCAATATCGCAGTCATAGAAGCTGCAGAGAAGGGCGAAGGCAGACCCGGCATGGGCACCACGTTGACCGCCATCTCCATCAGGGGCGACCACGTGGCCATCGGTCATGTGGGGGACTCGCGCTTCTACCTGCTCCACGACAGGACCATGCACCGAATCACGCATGACCATTCCTTCGTCGAGGAGCTCATCGACTCGGGGGAACTCACCGCCGAGGAAGCGCGTCATCACCCGCAGCGCTCCGTGATCACCCGCGCACTCGGTTCGGAGCGCTCCATGCGAGCCGACCACATGGAGATAACGGTGGAGGACGGCGATCGCCTCCTCCTGTGCTCGGACGGCGTCACCACCATGCTCTCCGACGAGGAGATCGAGGACATCCTCGCCTCCTACCCCACCGCCCAGGAAGCCGCCAACGAGCTCATCATCGCAGCTGACACAGCCGGCGGTCATGACAACAGCACGGCCGTGGTCGTGGACATCACCAACGACGGTACCAAGCGTGTGGGTACCGCCCGCACCGCGAAGGCCGTGAGCGCATGGCTCGCAGCTGTGGCCGTCATCATAGCCATCACGGTCGCGAGCGTCTGGATCTACGCTGAGAACTCCTGGTACTTGCAAGAGCTCGACGGCCACGTGGCCGTGTACAACGGGATCCCCGGGGATTTCGGGCCGTTCGGACTCTCATCGCTCGAGAATCAGACGGCCATCCCCGTGGCCGAACTCCCTTCCTCAACGGCACGCCGTCTGAACGAGGGGATCTCCGTCGGGAACCGCGAGGAAGCGGACAACCTGCTCACCAGCTACCGCGAGCAGATCGAGCAAGCCAAACGGGATGCCGCGACCAAAGCTGCTGAAGCGGAGGATGCTCGCAGAGCCGTGGAGGAGAGTGCGGCTGCCGAGCCTGTGGAGGATGCCTCCGAGGCCGCGAGCGTCCCTGAACTCGTCTTCCCGGCGGGCGAGAGCACAGGTGGTGTCTGATGACACGACGCACCACCGAGATGCTACTCCTCCTGGCAGCGTTCCCACCCATCCTGCTGCTCTACGGGATGTACCTCATGAACTCCGGCGTGGACCTCACCGTCCAGACACTGGCCGTACCCATAGGTCTTCTCGTCGCCTTCATAGCGGGTCATATATCCGTGAGGATCTTCGCGCCCTCGGCTGACCCCGCTATCCTGCCCATCGTGTTCGTGCTCTCGGGCATCGGCATCACGTTCGTGACGCGGCTCGCTCCCGATATGGCGGTGCGGCAGGTGATGTGGCTCTTCCTCTCGGTAGCCATGATGATCGTGGTCCTCGCGAGTACGAGGTCGCTCGAGAAACTCGCCAAGTACAAGTACACCATCATCATCGTGGGTATCCTGCTGCTCGTGCTCCCCATCTTCATCGGGTACGAGCGCTGGGGCTCCAAGCTGTGGATCAGGTTCGCGGGCTTCTCGTTCCAGCCCGGTGAGATCGCCAAGGTGCTCATCGTCCTCTTCCTCGCGTCGTACCTCTCGGAGAACCGTGAGCTCCTCTCCGTCAACGCGCACAACATCTTGGGACTGAAGTTCCCCCGCTTCCGCATGATGCTTCCGCTGCTGCTCATGTGGGGTATCTCGCTCGTCATCGTCGTGTTCCAGCGTGACCTCGGATCGGCCATGCTGTTCTTCGGCATCTTCCTGTTGATGATCTACACCGCCACCGGTAGGTGGCTCTACGTGATCATCGGACTCGCGCTCGCAGTGGTAGGCCTCTTCGGCGCGTACCAGCTCTTCGGACACGTCAGGATCCGCTTCTCCATCTGGCTCGACCCCTTCGCCGACCCCTCGGGGCGCGGTCTCCAGATCGTACAATCGCTCTTCTCGCTCGCTGATGGCGGGCTCTTCGGACAGGGCATCGGACGCGGTATGCCCACGTCCATCCCCGTGGTGGAATCTGACTTCATCTTCTCCGCTGTCGCTGAGGAGATGGGTCTACTCGGAGGCGCGGGCGTGATCATGCTCTACATGCTCTTCGCCGTACGAGGATTCCTGACGGCAGCACGCGCTCGATCCGACATGGCCGCCTTCACGGCCGTCGGTCTCACGAGCGCCATCTCGCTCCAGGCCTTTATCATCATGGGAGGCGTGACCCGACTCATCCCATTGACGGGAGTGACGCTGCCCTTCATGAGCCAAGGTGGTAGCTCGCTTCTGGCCAGCTTCATCATCGTGGGCCTCCTGCTCCGTGCCGGAGACGAAGGTACGGGTCATGAGGCGGAGGTCGTGAGTGCCGGCGAGACGAATCCGGCAGCTCCCGCGCTGGGCGTTCCTTCTCGCGAAGCAGCAGGAGCAGGCGGCGTGGCACCGTATCTGCGGCATCGGTTCGGCATGGACACACCGGAGTCCGGAGTGCTCGGCCGTGTGTCGTTGAGTAAGCGCCTGACGGTCCTCGTGACGGCGTTCGCCGTGCTGTTCGCCGTGCTGATCGGGAATCTGACGTTCATCCAAGTAGGCTGGGCGGACACGCTCAAGGCCATGCCCAACAACAACCACACCATCGCGCGGGCTGCGTACATAGAGCGCGGCTCGATCCTCACGAGCGACGGCGTCATCCTTGCGGAATCCGTACCCGGTGAGGATGGGAGGTTCTCGCGGTCGTACCCTCAAGGAGCGCTCGCGTCGCACCTGGTGGGATACGTCTCGCAACGCTACGGAGCCGTGGGTCTCGAGGCATCGCATAACGAGACGCTCACCGGCAAGTCCGACTTCTCCACGTGGGACCGAGCGATCCGTTCGCTCGCTGGACAGACGCATCCCGGCAACGACGTGGTCACCACCATAGATTCGAACGTGCAACGGGCCGCCGTGAACGCGCTCGACGGCAAGGTGGGGGCCGTGGTCGTGCTGGATCCGCGCAGTGGTGCTACGTTGGCCATGGCGTCGAGCCCCACGTTCACGTACGACCAAGTGGGCTCGCTCCTCGCATCGGATGACGGCAGCGGCCCGCTCTACAACAGAGCTACGCAGGCGCTCTACGCACCGGGCTCCACGTTCAAGGCGCTCACGTTGGCCGTAGGTCTGCA
>CAYVBA010000012.1:13469-26046 GCA_964448475.1 uncultured Coriobacteriales bacterium | reverse complement strand
CGCTCTACGCACCGGGCTCCACGTTCAAGGCGCTCACGTTGGCCGTAGGTCTGCAAGAGCGCGTGGCTACGCTCGATTCCGTCTACTCGTCCCCCGGCAACATGGACATCGGGAACGCAGCGGTGACCAACATCAACGAGACCTCCCACGGGGACATCTCGCTCCTCGAGGCCTTCAAGGTCTCCTCCAACACCGTCTTCGGGCAACTCGCGGTGGCCGAGGGGCCCGACATGCTCGTCTCGTACTCACGCGCGTTCGGATTCGGGAGCAACCTGGGCATGGACTTCCGCACCAACGCGTCCCTCATGCCCGAGCCCTCCGAGATGACCACCTGGGAGACCGCATGGGCAGGCGTGGGACAGCCGGTCGGTGAGCACGAGAGCCCCGCAGGTCCTCAACTCACCGTGGTGCAGAACGCCCTGATCGCGGCCACCATCGCCAACAACGGTGCCATGATGCAGCCGTACGTGGTCGAGAAGGTCATATCGCCTGAGGGCGACAGCGTCTACACCACGGTCCCCAACCAGATGGGGCAGCCCATCACGGCCGAGACGGCCGAAGAAGTGAAGCGAGCCATGCGAGAAGTGGTCGCGTCGGGAACGGGTGGGAGTGCCGGAATCAGAGGCGTCGAGGTAGCGGGTAAGACCGGTACAGCGCAGACCTCGGGCGGATCGGCTGATTCATGGTTTATCGGCTTCGCGCCGTACGGTACTTCGACCGTAGCCATCGCGATCGTCATTGAAGATGCTGGGGATATCCGTGCGGCGACCCTCGCGTCGGATATCATGGAGAGCGCGCTACGCTCTCAGGGCGTACTTCAGTAGGAGACAGGAGTCAACGTGCTTGAAGGAAGGATCCTCGGGGATCGCTACAAGATACTGGAGAAGGTAGGAACCGGTGGCATGGCCGCCGTGTACCGCGGAACCGACAACGTGCTCGGTCGCACCGTGGCCATCAAGGTCATGTTGCCTCAGTACGCATCGGACCCCACCTTCGCCGCGCGGTTCCGTCAGGAAGCTCAAGCAGCTGCCAACCTGACGAGCCCGTACATCGTCAACATCTACGACTGGGGCCAGGACGGCTCCACGTATTACATCGTGATGGAGTTCCTTCGCGGAACAGACCTCAAGACGGGCATCCGCACCCATGGTGCGCTCGCCCCCAAGAAAGTGGCTCAGATCGCGGCTCAAGTATGCGCTGCGCTGGCGGTGGCACACCGCCATGAGATCATCCACCGCGACATCAAGCCGCAGAACATCATGATCCAGCCGGACGGTTCGGCCAAGGTCATGGACTTCGGCATCGCGCGCGCCAAGAACTCGCATCTCACGCAGACCAACTCCGTACTGGGGACCGCCCATTACGTCTCGCCCGAACAGACCCAGGGCAAGGAGCTCGGCGCGGAATCGGACCTGTACTCGCTCGGTATCGTCATGTACGAAGCGGTGACCGGTAAGGTTCCTTTCGAGGGTGACGAGGCCGTCTCCGTCGCGCTCAAGCAGGTCAACGAGGCACCGGTGCCGCCCAGCCAAGTGAACGAGAAGATCGATCCCGAGTTCGAAGCCATCATCATGAAGCTCCTGAGCAAGCGTCCCGAGGACCGCTTCCGCTCGGCCGATGAGCTGCGCCGTATCCTGAACAACTACATCGCGGGGCGCCCGACCGGCCTCGCTCCCGCCGCGTACCCGAGTTACGCCAACGAGACCACCGTGCTCCCCCGGGGTGCGGAGGACTCGACCACCGTTCTGCCGCGCGCTTCGCAGACGGCACAGCTCGGCGGCGCGGCACAGGTCCGCCAGCCCACCTACGACTACGAGGAGGAGAAGAAACCCATCTGGCCTTTCATCGTGGGCATCTTCGCTCTTCTCGGCGTCATAGCAGCCGCACTCTTCTTCATCCTGGGTGATGGGGACGAGAAACTCGTGACGGTTCCCGAGGTCGTAGGCATGACGCAGGCTGAGGCGACTACGGCTCTGTACGCCGAAGGCTTCAACGTGGCGCGTGTGGATTCGCAGTACTCCGAGGAGGAAGAGGGCATCGTCGTGGATCAGGATCCCGACGGTGGCCTGCAGAAGGAAGCCGGATCAGACGTCAATCTGGTCATCTCCAAGGGACCCGAGCCAGCGCAAGCCTTCGATGTCCCGGTGGTCACCGGTATGACCGAAGCGGAAGCCAAGAACGCCCTCACGCAAGCGGGACTCGTGCCGCAAGCAGGAGACCCGGTAAACGATGACTCCGCGCCCGTGGGCACGGTGGTCAGCCAGACTCCTGCCGCAGGCTCCAAGGTCGTGGAAGGTGACACCGTCGTGTACGTCATCTCCCTGGGAACCGAGAGCGTTGAAGTCCCCTCCATGGAGGGTCAGTCACTCGACGTGGCGCGTGCATCACTCGAAGCGGCTGGTCTCACGGCCTCCGGGTTCGAGGAGCAGTTCTCCGATGACGTCCCGACCGGCCGCATCATCTCGCACGATCCCGCTGCCGGTAGCTCCGTACCCAAGGGCAGCGGCGTGAACCTCGTCGTCTCCAAGGGTCCCGAGCCCGCGAAGACGGTCACCGTCCCGAGTGTCCTCGGCATGGGTGAGGCAGCGGCTAAGGCTCGCCTCGAGTCCGACGGCCTCGTGGTCAACGTCGCGTACACCGAGGGTGCCAACAGCGAGTTGGGCACCGTCGTGGATCAGGATCCTGGTTCCGGCACCGTGGATGTGGGTTCGACCATCAACATCCTCGTGGTGAACCAGATCGTACAACCCGAGCAGCCCAGGCCGGAACAGCCCGAGCCTGAAGAGCCCCGCCCGTCCGACCCCGCCACCGGGAACGGTAACGGGAACGGCTAGGTCGGCTATCACGCCCGATCGCGGCGGATCCGTCCGATTAACGTCTCGACGAACGAGGACCCTTACCACCACCAGGTGGTAAGGGTCCTCTCATGTGCAGCTTCTTCAGCTGCGCTGTTACGGAAGCGATCCCTTATGGGAGATCGGGGCCGATGACGTTGCCCTTGTAGTACACATCACCGTTCATGATGGGATCTGGTTCAGCGGTAGCTTGACGCGGGCTCTGGTTCACAAGGATCTCCTGTGCCTCTTCTGCTGTGTACTCGATCGTAGCGCGCGGTTGATCAGGATTCACAGCCTTCTCGACCACGGGATATACGACGAAGAACAATGCGGAGACCATCATTGCCATAACGCCGAACAACGGAAGCCAATTGAAGCGCTTCTTCTTATCCATGAGTCATCCTTCCATATCGGATGTTCGATAAACGCTACATACCCATAGTACGTGCTCGCTCCATGAAGCGGCGATGGGGATCCGTTAACTGGTATACTCGCCTCCGTGCCTCCGTAGCTCAGGGGATAGAGCACAGCTCTCCTAAAGCTGGTGTCGGCCGTTCGAATCGGCCCGGGGGCACCATCTTCCAACCCTCATCTTGATAACTCTTCAACGAAGCTTGAGGAGACTTGCCTGAACGCTTAGTCCATTCGATGAATCGTTCAGGAAACGAATCGTTCGACTTCGCATAACCGCATTCGAGATATACGAACCTTCAGAACGACCTTTCACTACTTAGACTGATGCTGTGGATCCACATCCAAGGTTTTCGAAGCACGAATCAGGAGGGATCATGGAACAGGATCTGAGTAGGAGAAGGTTCATAGGGGTCCTCATCATGCAGCCTACTGTGGCCTTGATGTCTCCAGCTCCACAGGGTCGTGGTGTATCACCATGTGGATCCCTAAATCAGCCAGGATCGATCTCTCGATTCCATCTATGACGTCATGTGCCTTCACAGGATCCATGTGGGCGGGCATCTCCACATGTGCGCTCGCATACGTCCTAGCAGGGCCGTAATCGTGGACGATGAGATCATGGACACCCATGATCTCATCCCCGCTCTGCAAGCGAGTCATGAGCTCATCATGCACTTCCTTGGAAGGTGCCTGACCCAGCAAGCTGGAGATCGTGTCTCGTACGAGGTCCACTCCGGAATACAGGATGAAGAGCGCCACGCCCACGGTGGCCCAGCCGTCCAGGTGCCATCCGGTGAAGCGAGCTACGAGCGCTGCTGCTAACACTGCCGCAGTAGCCAAGACATCATTCCTGCTGTCCACGGCAACGGCGATGAGAGCGCTGGAATCGATCTTCTCGCCCAAGGAGCGCGAATATGCAGCCATCCATAGCTTGACGATGATCGCCAGGACGAGAAGCCCGAGTGCTACCCACCCGTATTCCACGACTTGAGGATCGAGGATACGCTCGACGCCGGTACGGACGAGCTCGATACCCACCACGATGACGATGATAGCCACGACGAAGCCGGCTATGTACTCGAACCGGCCGTGACCCATGGGGTGTTCCTCGTCGGGCTCGCGGCCGGAGAGCTTGAACCCCAGCAGCGTCACCACAGAAGCTACGCTGTCCATGAGGTTGTTGAAGCCGTCTGCAGCAATGGACATACTGCTGGTCAGGAACCCGACCACGATCTTGCTCGCGGCCAGGAAGATGTTTGCGATGATGCCCACGATCGAAGCGAGCGCACCGATGTCCTCACGGACGCGCGGATCGCTCGTGTTCTCGTGGTCCTTGACGAAGAGCCGGACGAGGGTCTCCATGATGGCTCTTAGAGATCCCCGCCTTCGCAGTGTTCGATCTCCTCGACGAGGGTGGTCTTGATGACCTTCACCAGGGCGAGAAGCCCGTCGACCACGTTGTCCCTGATGTCTCCGCCCACGATGACGCGCATGATGTCATCCCCGGGCTCGAGGTAGCCGTCGTTCAACCAGGCGTCCACGTAGTAGATACCTTCGTAGTCGAGCGCAGCCTCGAGGGCCTGCTCCAGACCTTCGGCGTCATACCGGAAGGTCATACCTACGACGTCGGGCGCGTCCTTCTCGCCCTCACGTACCTTGCACTTGGCATCCACGCGGACCACCCCGTCATGGAGGAGGTACATTCCTACTTTATCCGCATCCTCGTGCGCCTTGGCCTTGGCCAGCATGTCGTCGAGGGATGGCTTCTGATGGGTCATGGGCTGCTCCGATCGCCGAATCGTTTCTTATGTGGGAGTGTACATACCCCTGCACACGCGGAAACGTGAGATACTGAAGCGATCAGAAGCAGAGGTGCGCATGCGGATTTCCGAACATCTATACGTGGTTGGCGGTGGGCTGAGGTCACACGGCCTGTCCCACCCTGCCGACGGATCCGTCTATGTGGTGGATTCTGGGGCCGGTCTCATCATGGTGGACGCGGGTAGCGGCGTGGATAGCACGCTCCTCATGCGGGCTATAGCGGCGGATGGGTTGGACCCCAGGAGGGTCTCGCTGCTTCTGCTCACGCATGGACATCTGGATCACTCCGGTGGGGCTGCTGCCGTACACGAGATCTCGGGGTGTGATATCTACGCGCCGGCTGATATCGCGGCTACGCTGGTGGATCCCAACGCGACCGCAGCCGATCCCGTGTTCGGCGTAGATGATGTAGCGCCTGGGTCCGGGATCGACTTCAGGTGGACCCCCCTACCGCGGGTCGTCGGACTCGACGATGGAGATTCGTTCGAGGTGGGCCCGCTACGGATCCGGTGTCATGTGCTCTCTGGACACAGCGCCGCTGACCTCGTCGTACAACTGACGGTGGACGGCACGATATGCCTGTTCACGGGAGACCTCGTGGATGCCCATGGAGCGGTGGAACAGAAGGTGCGCCCTGACTTCTCGCCCTATGCACTGAACGCGTCCTTGGAACGACTCGAGAGCATCGCGTACGACGCCATCCTCCCAGGCCACGGGGCGTTCTGTCTGCTGGACAGAGGGTTCTCGGTACGGCGCGCGAGGGGTCGTATATGATACAGTACATCGGTCTGCGGATATGCCCGTATGAAAGCCGAATAATCGCAGGTAGAAAGGTCGATCGTGTTCGGATCATCTAAATTCCACGGCGGTGTCCATCCGCCATCCCGGAAGAGTACCTCCGACATACCCATAAAGGACATCCCCGCGGTAGATACCGTGCGGATTCCCATGAGCATGCATATCGGAGGTCCCTGCACACCAGCCGTGAAGCGTGGCGAGGAAGTCATGGTGGGTCAGGTCATCGGTACGCCGAGCGGCATCGCAGCTCCCATCCACGCGTCGGTCTCCGGCAAGGTGAAGACCGTCAAGCAGGAGCTCCTGGGCACCGGTTTCACGGTGGACGTGGTGACCATAGCCAACGACGGCCAGAACACCATCCACCCCGACGCTCAGGTACCGCCCGTCATCACCGACCATGACTCGTTCATCCAAGCGGTGAAGGCCAGTGGCATGGTGGGTCTCGGCGGCGCCGGCTTCCCCACGTGGGTCAAGCTCAACCCTCCCAAGGACAAGAGCTTCGACACCCTCATCGTCAACGCCATGGAGTGCGAGTCCTACATCACCACGGACGAGCGCATCATGCTCGAGGAGCCTGACGTCATCATCGCCGGACTCGAGCGCATCATGAAGTGGATCGACGTCCCGCGCTGCATCATAGGCATCGAGGACAACAAGCCCGAAGCCGCTCGCCTGCTGCGCGAGGAGATCGCGACCCGAGGTGCGGCTGACCGCATCGGTGTGGACGTGGTTCCCACGCGGTATCCGCAAGGTGCCGAGAAGACATTGATCCAAGCGCTCACCGGCCGCATCATCCCCACGGGTGGTCTGCCTGCGGATGTCTCGGTCGTGGTACTGAACGTCACCACCGTGAACGCACTCGAACACTATTTCCGTACGGGCATGCCGCTCGTATCGAAGGCCGTAACGCTCGACGGTGATGCCGTAGCCTCCCCGGGGAACTACCGCGTGCCCATCGGCGCGAGCATCGCAGACCTCGTGGAGGCCGCTGGTGGATTCGCCAAGGAGCCTAAGAAGGTCATCATGGGCGGCCCCATGATGGGGGTCTCGGTGAGCACGCTCGAGACGGCCATCATCAAGAACAACAACGCCATCCTCTGCTTCCACGACAAGATGGACATCCCCGATGAGACGGCCTGCATCAGATGCGGTCGTTGCATCCGCTCCTGTCCCATGGAGCTCATGCCTAACAAGCTGGACGCAGCCGCCCGCAGGAAGGACTTCGAGCGTCTGGACAGGCTCGCCGTCATGAACTGCGTGGAGTGCGGGGTCTGCACCTTCGTGTGCCCCGCCCATCGTCAGCTGATCCAGAACATCAGAGCCGGCAAGATCGTCTACCGCGATGAGCTCTCGGCACGTCAGGAGGCGAACAAGTGAGCGGACTCTTCGTATCCAGCTCTCCGCACATCAGGAACGACTGGTCCACCACCAAGATCATGGGCGCCGTCATCGTAGCCCTCATCCCCATGGTGATCTCCTCGTTCCTCGTGTTCGGCCCCAGAGCACTCCTCGTCTACGCCACTGCGGTCATATCCGCCGTGGTCTTCGAGTACATCTCCTGTAAGGTGATGAGACGCGCGGTGAGCGTGGGAGACCTCTCCGCCGTGGTCACCGGTCTCCTACTGGCCGCTTGTCTTCCCGTGGATTCCCCACCGTGGATGACGGCGTTCGGCTCCCTCGTGGCCATCGTCGTGGTCAAGATGATGTTCGGTGGGATCGGGCAGAACTTCGCGAACCCCGCTATCGTGGGTCGTGTGGTGCTCATGGTCGCCTTCCCGGCCACCATGGCTTCCTACGGCGTACTTCCTCAGTACGCAGCCGAAGGAGCTACGGCTACCGGGATGGACACCGTCACCTCCGCCACTCCCCTCGCTCTGCATGATGCGGGGATCCCCGTCTCCTACATGGACCTGTTCCTGGGGACCACAGCGGGATCGATCGGTGAGGTCAGTGCCCTCGCGCTCCTCATAGGCGGCATCTTCCTCATCCTCATCCGCGTGACCGACATCTGGATCCCGCTCTCCTACATCGGATCGGTGGCCGTGGTCGCGCTCATCGCAGGTGATGATCCCATCTTCCATATTCTCTCCGGTGGTCTCATCCTGGGCGCCTTCTTCATGGCCAACGACTACACGACGTCACCGCTCACCACACGTGGCAAGATCATCTTCGGCATCGGCGCGGGACTCCTCACGGCGCTCATCAGGGTGGCCGGTTACAACGTGGAGTCCGTGGCCTTCTCGATCCTCTTCATGAACCTCCTCACCCCGGTGATCGACCGGTACACGGAGACCAAGCCGGTAGGGGGTGTGAAGCATGCTTAAGGATAAGGGCGGGGCGGTACCCGTCATCATCCTGGCGTTGGTGGCCGTCATCGCCACGGCCGTACTGGGCGCCACGAACCTCACCACGTACGACACCATCCAGGAGCAGCTCGAGCGCATCGCGAGCGAGAACCGCATGATCATCTTCCCGGATGCTGAGAGCTTCACGGATCTCGAGGTGGAGGATGCAGAAGCGTACCCTGGGATCGATTCCGTCTACACCGCTGATGCCGGTGGCCAGAGCATCGGGTACGTCGTGGAAGCGCACGGTAAGGGCTACGGAGGACCGCTCCCCGTCATGGTGGGCATCGCTTCGGACGGCACCATCACCGGTGTGACCATCCTCTCCAACTCCGAGACTCCGGGCCTGGGCACCAAGGTAGAGGAGCCGGATTTTCTCGACCAGTTCCTGGGTTCCGAGCTCGCAGGTAAGTACTCGACTAAGCAGATCGAAGGCGGGGACACGGATATCGCAGCCGTCTCAGGCGCGACCATCTCCTCCAAAGCGGTCGTGGAAGCCGTCAACCACGCGAGTGACTACATCACCGCGTTCGGAGGTGGTGAATGATGGCCCCTAAGGTGAAACCGGTACAGGACGTCTTCTTCGACGGGATCCTCAAGGAGAACCCCGTCCTCGTCCTCCTGCTGGGAACGTGTCCCATCCTCGCCGTCACCACGTCGGCGTACAACGGTATCGGTATGGGCGTCGCCACGATGTTCGTACTCCTGTGCTCCAACATCGTCATATCGCTCATCCGTAACTTCATCTCGGACACGGTCCGCATCCCCGTGTACATCACGGTCATCGCGAGCTTCGTGACCGTCGTCCAGATGCTGATCCAAGCGTACGTCCCCGCACTCAACGAGTCCCTCGGCATCTTCATCCCGCTCATCACGGTGAACTGCATCATCCTGGGACGCGCCGAGGCGTTCGCATCCAAGAACTCCCCGCTTCGCTCCATCGTGGACGCGCTGGGAATGGGTCTCGGCTTCACCCTTGCCTGCTTCCTCATGGGAGCCATCCGCGAGATCTTCGGAGCCGGCGCCATCTTCGGCTTCGACCTTCCGTGGTTCAGCGAGAACCCCATACTCATCTTCATCCTGCCTGCCGGCGGTTTCTTCGTCTACGGGATGCTCATCGCGCTCTCCACGTGGTTCATGAGGTATCGAGAAGTACGTAACGCCCGCAAGGAGCGTGCCGTCATCGATCGTTACCTCGCGGTGGGATGTGACGACCCCGCGCTGGCCACCGAGTCCGCGTGCGAAGGCTGCACGAAGGCCGATGGCTGCGGTATGGATGAGTTCCGTGCACAGATGAGAGGCGTGGAACCCCGCCCAGTGCCACGCTCGATCAAGCAGGAGGAGGGTGATACGGATGCTCAGTAGTCTCCTCGTCATCCTGTTCAACAGCATCTTCGTCAAGAACGTCGTACTCACGCAGTTCCTCGGTATCTGCGCGTTCCTCGGTGTCTCCCGTGACACGAAGGCCGCCGTGGGTATGGGCGAAGCCGTCATCGTGGTCATGGCCGTCGCCACGGCTCTCACGTGGCCTATCCAGCATTTCATCCTCAATCCGTACGGCCTGGGCTACCTCCAGACCGTCATCTTCATCCTGATCATCGCTTCGGTCGTCCAGATCATCGAGGTCTTCCTCAAGAAGACGATGCCGGCTCTCTACGAGTCACTCGGCATCTACCTTCCCTTGATCACGACCAACTGCGCCATCCTGGGTGTGGCTCTCATCAACATCACCGATGACCTCACCTTCATCGAGTCCATGGTCAACAGCATCGGAACCGGCATCGGTTTCCTCCTGGCGATCACGATCTTCTCGACCGTCAGGAACAGGCTCGATGACAGTGACGTACCGAAGTCCCTCCAAGGGCTTCCGATCACGCTCGTCGCAGCCGCTATCGTCGCCCTCGCGTTCATCGGCTTCGCCGGTGTGGCCGAGGGACTGTTCGCGTAAGGATTGGTGACGAATGGACGCTTTGATAGATAACCCGATCGTCTTCCCGGTGCTCGTCGCGCTCGTGATCGCGACGTTTTTGGGTATCGCGATCGCCATCATCTCGCGCATCTTCGCCATCAAGGAGGATACGAGGGTCATAGAGCTGACGGAGATCCTGCCAGGCGCGAACTGCGGTGCATGCGGGTATCCCTCCTGCGCTGCATACGCCGAGGGGATGGTCCTCAAAGGTGACGATGTCAAGACGCGCTGCTCGTTCGGAGGTCCTGACACCGCTAAGGAAGTGGCTGCATACTTCGGTGAGGAGGCCGATGACGTCGTGCCTCTCATCGCCATCGTGCATTGCCAAGGCGCCAACTACCACATGCAGAATCGTTACGAGTACAACGGCACCATGACCTGCGCTGCTGCTGACACCGTCCAGCGTGGTCCGGGCTCGTGTAACTGGGGCTGCATCGGCTACGGTGACTGCGTGACCGTCTGCGAGTACGACGCCATCCATGTGATCGATGACCTGGCGCGTGTGGATCCAGCGAACTGCACCGCATGCGGTAAGTGCATCCCCGCCTGCCCCAAGCACCTCATCAGGTTCGAACCCAAGCGCGAGGACATCTACGCCGTGCGTTGCGCCAATCCGCTCTCCGGTGCGCTCACCCGCAGGAACTGTGATATCGGCTGCATCGGCTGCGGCAAATGCGAAGCCGCCTGCCAGTTCGACGCCGTGCACGTGAATGGTTCACTCGCCCTAATCGACCAGGATAAATGCACCCAGTGCGGCGATTGTTGGGAAGTATGCCCCACTGGCTCCATCACCTTCAAGCTCCCACTACCGGACACGACGCCGGAGGCCAAGGAGCGCGAGAAGGCAGCGAAGGAAGCTGCTGAAACTAAGGCCGCGGCAGAAGCCGCAGCCGCTCCTACAGGAAGCACGCAGCCGGCTGGCTGATCCGCACTCGCATACACATGCTCATGACGAGAAGGACGGGAGTCACCACGACCCCGTCCTTCTCGCTATCCGGACTCCATGTATCAGCGCTTGAGGCCACCCAGGATGCCACGGACGAGCGCGTTGCCTATCTTGCGGCCCACCGATGAGGTCACCGTGGACTTAGCCGAACGGATCACCTTCTGGAAGGGATCGTTGGCTGCCGCGCGCTCGGCTTCCTTGCGCAGGCGCTCCTCTTCCTTGAGGCGGGCCTTCTCCTCGCGGGCTTGTTGGTCAGCGAGCTTCTTCGCTTCCTTCTCGGCGGCAGCTTGGGCTTTCGCTTCCTCGGCCGCTAGCTTCTCAGCTTCTTCGGCTGCGAGCGCCTCGGCCTCCAGAGCTGCTTGCGCTTCGCCGCGAGCGACCAGAATCTCGTAGGCGCTCTCGCGGTCCACACTCTCGCGGTACTTCATCTCGAGCTCGTCGGAGTTCACGAGCTGCTGACGGGTACCCGGGTCGATGGTCCCCATCTTGGACTGCGGCGGCAGGATGTAGCACTTCTCGACCACCGAAGGCTCACCGTCCTCGTTCAGGAAGGAGACGACCGCCTCCCCGGTTCCCACCGACATGATGGCTTCCTCGGTATCGAACTCGGGATTGGGGCGGAAGGATTCGGCCGCTGCGCGCACGGCTCGCTGCTCCTTGGGCGTGTACGCCCGCAGCGCATGCTGCACCTTGTTGCCAAGCTGCGCCAACACGGAATCAGGGATGTCCGCAGGGTTCTGCGTGACGAAGTAGACGCCCACTCCCTTGGAGCGGATGAGCTTCACGATCTGCTCCACCTTGTCCAGCAGGGCATCGGGCACGTCATCGAAGAGCAGATGGGCTTCGTCGAAGAAGAACACGAGGCGCGGTTTCTCCAGGTCTCCCACTTCGGGCATGAGCTCGTAGAGTTCGGAGAGCAACCAGAGCAGGAACGTGGAGTACACGAGCGGTGAGTTGATGAGCTTCTGGGAGTCCAGGATGTTGATGTAACCGCGACCGTCGAGCGAGGTCCTGATCCAGTCGGCCAGATCGAGTGCCGGCTCCCCGAAGAACAGGTCGGCGCCTTGGTCCTCCAATGCCAACAGCGAGCGCTGGATAGCACCAATGGAAGCTGCGGCAATGTTCCCGTAGCGGAGGCGGTACTCCTTGGCGTTCTCGCCCACGTGATTGACCATGGAGCGCAGGTCCTTGAGGTCGAGGAGTAGCAGCCCGTCCTCATCGGCCACGCGGAAGACGATGTTCATGACGCCCGTCTGGACGTCGTTCAGACCCATGAGGCGGGAGAGCAGGACAGGACCCATCTCGGAGATGGTGGTACGGACGGGTGTGCCTTGCTCGCTGAAGATATCCCAGATTCGTGTGGGAAAATCCGTGTAGCTCCAGCAATCGTGAAGCTTGAAGCGGTCGATGCGCTTCTGCATGCCTTCGTTGTCCTCACCCGGGACGC
>CAYVBA010000012.1:8926-13369 GCA_964448475.1 uncultured Coriobacteriales bacterium | reverse complement strand
AGCTTGAAGCGGTCGATGCGCTTCTGCATGCCTTCGTTGTCCTCACCCGGGACGCACATGCCGGCGAGGTCACCTTTGACATCCGAGAGGAAGACCGGCACCCCCATGGCCGAGAACGTCTCAGCCATCACCTTCAGCGTGATAGTCTTACCAGTACCGGTAGCTCCCGTGATGAGGCCGTGGCGATTGGCCATGCTCGGCTCCAGCACTACGCGCTCTCCTGAATCCATAACCTGGGCTATCCACGCTTTACCATCTGCGAACATACAACCGCCTTCGTCGTGTCCGATACGATGGAGCGCACTCAGGCTTCAGCTTCGAGCCTTCTCAGGAACGTACGAGTACGCTCGCTATCAGGCGCGTCAATGACTCGCGCCGGGTCTCCTTCTTCTATTACCACACCGTCAGCCATGAATATCACGCGGTCAGCAACCGAGCGAGCGAACCCGATCTCATGCGTCACGATCACCATGGTCATATGCTCTGCCACGAGCTCACGAATGATGCGGAGCACCTCCTGAGTGAGCTCAGGGTCGAGCGCGCTGGTCGGTTCGTCGAAGAAGAGGATGCTCGGATCCATGGCCATCGCGCGAGCCATGGCCACACGTTGTTTCTGACCGCCTGAAAGCTGATGCGGATACGCGTCTGCTCTGTCGCCCAGACCCATGCGGGCGAGAAGGGCGCGCCCTCTCTCCTCAGCACGAGCCTTATCCCACTTGGTGACGACGTGGAGCGCGTCTGAGACGTTCCGTAACGCTGTGTGATGCGGGAAGAGATTGAAGTCCTGGAAGACGAGACCGAACCGGGAGCGGATGCGCTGCAATGCATCACGCGATGCGTAGTGAGAGCGACCATCGGATCCTGCTTCGCAGACGATCTCGTCGCCATACGCGATGCTCCCGGAATCAGCGCGCTCGAGCAGCGTGGCGCAGCGCAGGAGCGTGGACTTGCCCGAGCCGGAAGGGCCGATGATGGCGATGACCTCGCCCTTCTCGACATCCAAGGAGACGTCCTGCAGCACCACGTTGTCATCGAAGCTCTTGCCCAGGTTCCGGATGCTCAGTACCGGCTGTGTGCTCATGTGCGCCTCCTCCCTATTTCCGTTCGTACGCGAAGTGCTTCTCGACACGCTCCATGACCCACGCGACCACGGCGTTGAAGACGTAGTAGAACACACCGGCCACCACGAACGCCATCATGTTGTGCTCCTTGGCGGCGATGGCGCGGGCCACGCTGAACATCTCGGAGACGGAGATCACGAACGCGAGCGAGGTGTCCTTGACCAGCGTGATGACCTCGTTGGTGATCGAGGGCAGGATCACGCGCAGCACCTGCGGCAGGATGATCCGGATGAACGCCTGGGGCTTGGAGTAACCCAGGACCTCGGCTGCTTCGTACTGACCGGGCGGTATGGCGAGAAGCCCGGAGCGGTAGATCTCCGCGAAGTAGGCTGCGTAGTTGATGATGAAGGCCGTGATCACGGCGCCGAAGCGCCAATCAGATGACGTCTGGATCCCGAAGAGGTAGTACGGCCCGAAGTAGACGGCGAAGAGCTGCAGCATGAGCGGGGTGCCGCGCATGATGGAGATGTAGATGCGCATGAGACCCGAGAGGATCGGATTAGAGGACATGCGCGCGAACGCCACCACCATACCGAGCGGCAGCGATCCCAAGAGCGTCAGGACGAAGATGGCGAACGAGGTCACCATGCCTTCCGACAACATCTGGAGCATGGTCGTTAAGGGCACGATGACCTCGTTTCGTGAATCAGGTACGACTACCGCGGACGGACTACTGACCCAGCGTGCTCACGTTCACGCCGTTGAAGTACTTCTTGGAGAGCTCCTCGAAAGTGCCGTCGGCATCGAGCTCGAGCAGCGTGGCTTCGACCTTATCACGCAACTCCTCGTTGCCCAGCTTGAAGCCCACGCCGTACTGCTCCTGTGCGAGTTCCTCGTCCAGGATGGTGAACTCGGACTCACGACCGGTGATCTGGTACGTGGCGATAGTGGAGTCCATGGCTACCGCATCAGCAGCGCCGCTCTCCATGTCAAGGAACGCGGTGTTGTAGTCAGGCACGGAGGTCTGACCGCCGAAGGTGGCGGCGAGCTCGGCCTGATCCCCGGCGAGGACATCCTCAGCGGCGGAGTCCACCTGTACGAGGACCTCCTTGCCGGCGAGGTCAGCGAGCGTCTGGATACCGCTGTCGCTCCTCACGACCACGACCTGCGAGTTATCCATGTACGGCTTCGTGAACGCATAATCACCCTCACGACCTTGGATGGTGAAGCCGTTCCAGATGCAGTCGATGTTGCCGCTGTTCAGCTCGGCATCCTTCGCATCCCAGTTGATGGGCTGGTACTTGACCTCCCAGCCGTTGCGCTCGGCCACTTCCGCGGCCATCTCCAGGTCGAATCCGGTGAACTCACCGTCATCACCCACATAACCGAAGGGCGGGAAGTTCTGATCGAATCCGACCACGAACGTGTCGTCGTCGTTCCCGGAGGAAGCTCCGTCACCATCCGACCCACCACAGCCGACGAGCGCGAACGCCATCACGAGGGCCAGAAGGGCGAGAAGGACGGGGAGCACACGGGACGTGCGAGTATCTCTGGATAGCATGTCGAGGTCTCCTTAGTAGAGATGTCGTTTCAGGTGCATCGACTATAGTACTGCATCGTGGTGTAGTAGCAAGCGTCGGAGGATGTACATCTCCTGTACGGAGTCAGGGACGACCCCCTGAGCGCCCGGACGAACGGGTATGTACCGACGGATGCACGAAGAGACACGAATGCCCGTTGCACCACACATACGGAAGGAACGAGGTTCCCATGAGCCAGGAGCGCAAGCTCGTACAAGTACATTACAGAGGCACACTCGATGACGGCACTGAGTTCGACTCGAGCGCAGGCCGTGAGCCCCTCGAGTTCGTATCCGGTGACGGCATGGTCATCCCCGGTTTCGAGAAGGCCGTCCAGGAGATGGAGGTCGGCGAGAAGCGCACGGTCAACATCCCTGCCGCTGAAGCTTACGGAGAGCGTGTCGAGGAAGCCATCCAGCGCATCCCCGTGGACGCCATCCCCGACGCTGACAAGCTCCCCGTAGGTGAGTACGTCTACCTGCAAGGCCCTGATGGTCAGCCCATCCAGGTCCTCGTGGCAGGTGTGGAGGAGGACGAGGTCCTCTTCGACTTCAACCATCAGCTCGCTGGCAAGGATCTCACGTTCGAGCTCGAGCTCGTGAGCCGTGAGGATGTGGAGGCGTAACGCCACCCGTCCTTCTCGCCCGTATGAACCATCCACGACACCCGTCTCATCGAGGCGGGTGTCGTCATTCCTGAGGCTCACAAGCACCGCTGATTGTCCTAGAATCGACTCATACTGTACTTCTCACGTACTAAGGAGTCTCCATGGCTATAGACACATCGGCGCTCTTCGATCTCAACTACGGGCTCTACATCGTGACGGCGGAATCCGAGACGGAGATCTCGGGGTGCATCGTCAACACGGCGATGCAGCTCACAGCCGAGCCCATCACCGTCATGGTGGCCGTCAACAAGGACAACTTCACGAATCACGTGATCGCGGAGTCCGGCAAGTTCACGATCGTCACGCTCTCCGACCAGGCTGACATAGACCTCGTGGCCAACTTCGGCTTCCACTCCACGAAGGATTACGACAAGTTCGCGGAGTACCCTGCTCTGAGCTCGTCCGTGGGCACGCCGTACGTCGTGAACGACATGGCGTCGTCCGGCCTCGTCTGCGAGGTCATAGACAGCGTAGACGTCTACACGCACACCGTGTTCGTGGGCAAGCTGATCGCCGCGCGCAAGTTCAGCGACGCCGATCCCATGACCTACTCCTACTACCACAAGGTGCTCAAGGGCACGACACCCAAGAACGCTTCCGCGTACGTACCGCCGCAGGCTGAGGTGGATGATTCAATCGAGGCGGGGGACACGCTGGAGGAGCCGATCGAGCTGCTGGAGCGGAAGAGTGCTGCCGGCGCAGACGCCGATGCCGCCGAGCCCGAGAAGAAGCTCAACAAGTACCAGTGCCTCATGTGCGGGTACGTGGTGGAAGTGGAAGGCGAGCTCCCGGACGACTACGTCTGTCCACTCTGCGGTGCTCCCAAGTCAGCCTTCAAGCTGATCTCGTAGCACGTCCGGCTAGGCGAGAAGCCCGGGGCGTGAGCTCACAGCATCCATGATCCGAAGATACGGAAGGCGGCCCCGAGAGGCCGCCTTCCTCGTTCTCGTATCTTCCGGCACGGGGCGGCGTGACGCGTCGCCCCGCACGCCTGCGACTACTTCTTGCGGTTCTTCATCACGAGCACCACACCGGCAGCTACCACGAGAACACCGAGCCCTGCTGCGATGACCATGGCCCAGGGGAACTCATCACCCGTCTTGGGCGTGGTGCCTGAGGTCTTGGCGGGAGCATC
>CAYVBA010000012.1:1910-8826 GCA_964448475.1 uncultured Coriobacteriales bacterium | reverse complement strand
AGGGGAACTCATCACCCGTCTTGGGCGTGGTGCCTGAGGTCTTGGCGGGAGCATCGGTCGTGGCAGGGATCTCCGTCACGTCCGCAGCTGGAGCGGTCGGCCGATCTGCGGCGGGAACGTCCACAGCCGGGGCCTCGGGCATGGTCGGTTCATCCGCATCCGGGGTGACGGGCGCATCAGGTACGGGCGCTGCCTTGAGAGCGAAGAGCGTGCCCGAATCGTTCGTGAAGTAGATCATGCCGTCGGTCGCGGCGATGGGGCTCGACAAGCTGAAGTCCATGAGCTCACCTGAAGGCAGATAGAGCTGCGTAGCGGTATCGGTGCCCACCTCGTGGACGTAGAGCCCACCGGACTCGTCACCGGTATTGACAATGACGTACACGAACGTCCCACCAGCGGTCTTCGATACGAGCGGTGAGGACTGCACGTTGGCCGGCAGCGCGATACGCGCGGTCACCTCCATGGTCCCCAGGTCCACGATGGCGAGAAGCCCAGGAGCATCATCGGACCCGGAGCCCATGCCACCCACGTAGGCCACACCATCTACCACGGTCACGCGGTTCGTGGTCGTCTCGAAGCCAGGACCGCTGGTCACCTTCACGGAGCCCGTGCGGGTGATGGATCCATCAGCGCCGATGCGGAACGAGTAGAGCGTGCCATCGGTGCTCGTGGTCACGAACGTGTCGGTTCCGGTGGGCGTGATCCCGGAGCGCGATCCGGCCTCCAACGGTGCGGTATCCACGACCGCACCGGTAGCCGGGTCCAAGCTCACGACCTCAGCATCATCACCGGCCACGACCACGTGGTTCGAGAGCACGGCCGGGCCCGCCCAGTAGTAACCGTTCGGGGAGTCGTACTCCCAGTCCTTCTCGCCCGTCAGGAGGTCGAAGGAATAGACCTTACCGGGAGCCTTGCCCCATCCGGACGTGGAGGTGGCGTAGACCGAGCCGTCATGGATGGCCAAGGTCGAGAGCAGGGTCTCAGGCTGGTCGTTCGCGGTGGTCAGAGGATCGGTCACCCAGAGCGTGGTGAGCGAATCAGCGGCGATACCTTGGAGCCTGCCGCCTTGGAGCTGTACGACCACGATGCCGTCAGCGTAGGCCGGCCTGCTCGTGGAGTCGATCGGGGCGGCGAGGGTGTGTGCGGAGGCATCAGCACCTGCTGCGCTCGCACTGTCCTTGCCCGCCATCGTCTTCAGGACCTCACCGGTGGTGCGGTCCAGCACGACCAGCTTGTGATCGGGGAAGGTGGAGGTGAAGCTCGCATCGGACTCACCGGATGCCGTGAGCAGGAAGACCGTATCACCCACGATGATGGGATCGGAGAGCGAGACGAACCCGAACCCACCTTCCGGTGCCCCGCCGGGCAGGGTGCGGTAGGTCCATACGACCTCCGCGTCGGAGGTCGCGGTGGGCGCCTCGACCGATGCTCCGTCAGCGCCACGTGCGAAGTTCGGCCACTGCGACGTCAGCGCGGGATGCTCAGCTGAGGGATCCACGGGCACGATGGTCGTGGGCTCGGGCTCTGGTTCGAGCTCGGGGACGAACGGTGGGATGTTGTAGGTCTCGTACGCCCAGGCGAGTTCGTCACCTTCCTGTGCCACGTAGTCACCAGCGCCGACCTCGGCCATGGCGCCGTTCACGTAGAACGTCCAGCCGGCACCGTCTCCGGTCTCGGCGTCGTAGCGGGAGCCCAGCGTCACGCTATCCTTCGTGATGGAGTTAAGGAAGACTCCGTACTCGGAGACGGGCGCTTCGTAGGTGAGACCCGCAGCGTCGAGCGCTGCTGCCGTCGCGTCCCATCCGCTCTTGCCGTCCTCGATGGACACCGGAGCCGGAGCGATCCACTCGACTCCCTCTTCAGCGGTGACGCTGACGGTGACGGAGATCTCAGTAGCAGCCTCCCGTGTGGGTGCGCCGTTCTCGCCCTGCACCGCTCCCTCGACAGCCAGACCGGCCATGGGGAACACCGAGAGCGCCACGACGAACGCGAACAGCGCCGCCCACAGCCCTCTCATCGTCTTCTTGTCATGTGCGCACGAATGCATGTGACCATCCCTTCTCAACGGCCGCGAGGCCTGCCAGTAGTCATCTTCCGAAGGGATCCGTCCGTCAGAGCGCCGGACGCGCGCGTATCCCAGGGCGATGTGCGATGGATCGGTAGCCCGACTCGTCCTCTTCCGAGGACTCACGGTTACTGGTCTAGTCCGGGATTCTCACCCGGTTCCCCGTACGCGCACCCTAGGTGGTACGGTGCGCATCCATCTGTGCCAGATGACTCGATTCTACACGAGGGATCGGCAGGTTCCAGTGACGTTCCGTATACGGGCGAGAAGGATGGGGCGCTTCAGGCCTCAGGGGTCTCCAACGTGGGCTTCTCCCCTGCGTCGAGGCCGTACTTGCGCTTGATGCGGTCGAGCCGTCCACCCCACGGGATGAGCGTGGGCATGAGGAAGATCACCGTCGCGACACCATGCACCACCGACCACGGGAAGCCCATGATGTAGCCCGTGAGCGCTGACTGTACCGAGAGCGGTCTCACGAAGAAGAGGACGTGCTGCGTGTCCATGATGAAGCCGTAGAGCAGACAGGCCATGAATCCGTAGACGAAGACGGGGAGCACTCGGGCGCGCTCGGGCATGCCGCCGGAGAAAAGCACCCCGGCCAGATACCCCACGAGTCCCCATGCGTACATCTGCCACGGCGTCCACGGGCCTTGCCCGAAGAAGAGGTTCGATCCCAAGGCGGCGAGCATGCCCGTCATGAGACCGGCCCGGCGGCCGAACACGATGCCGGCGATGATCACGATGGCTGTGACCGGCTTGAAGTTGGGAAGCGCGGCGAACACGATCCGCCCCGCTATGGCGACGGCCGCCAGCACCACGATGGGCATGAGGTCACGGGCACGCGGTCTGGTCCGCTCGAACGAGACGAGCAACGCCATCACGATGGTGGCGATGACCGTGAAGGACACGATGATCGTGGAGTCCACTTGGTTCGCCGCGAAGAAGAGCAGCGCTACGGGCACGAGAACGAGTACGATGACCAGAGCGGACGAGCGCAGCTTCTCACTCATGGCCACGCTCGATCCTGCTTCGCACGGTGGTGTAGAAGAGGTTCTCGCGGAAGAACCCGCCCGCCGGCAACGTAGCTACGATGCTCCCATCGAACATGAGCGAGCACTCGTGCGCCGTGGTAGCGGCGAACTCCAGATCGTGGGTGGTGTAGAGGATGGTCTTCCCGCGTGACGCGAGATCCGCGAGGTAGTCGGCGAGTCGCTCCTTGGCACGAGCGTCGAGACCCTTGCTCGGCTCATCCAGCAGCACGATATCCGGCTCGCGGTCCATGAGCATGGTGAGAGCGACGAGCTGCTGTTCTCCCCCTGAGAGGTCGTACGGATGGCGCTGCGCCAAGTGGTCGACACCGAAACGCTCGACGACCTCGCTTCCTGCTCGACCGAGCTCACCCCACTCCTCGGCTATCGTCTCCCGTCTGAAGAGCGAGCGTGGGTCCTGGACGAGAAGCCCGGTGCGCTTACCGGCAGCGCGGGTGATCCGCCCGATGACGGGATCCTCCACTCCCACGAGCAGTTTGAGCAACGTGGACTTACCGCTCCCGTTGGAACCGAGCAGCGCATGCACGGACCCTGCTGTCACGGTGAGGTCCGCTCCTTCCAGCACGATCGGTTCACGCTTCCCGTAGCGGAACCAGACGTCATCCACACGGAGCGCATGTTGACGGCTGTTATCCGAGCCTTCGGTCGGCGCCATCTCCTTCCGCGCGGAATCCCCCATCACGCCGCGAGCCTCGCGCACGGTCAACGGATACGGGGCGCTCATCACACCCGTTTCACGCGCGAGTCGTGCCGTCATGGGCACGGGGAAGCCTTCCTTCCCTCTCCCTTCCATCACGTGGGAGAGATACTCCTGGATATCCCCCGTCATGCTGACGCGGCCGGATTCGAGCGCCACGACGTGATCGACGTCCGGAGCGAACGCATCCAGCTCATGGGTCGCCATGACGATGGTGATCCCCAGCTCGCGGTTCACCTTGCGGAGGATCTGCACGAAGTCATCGGTTGCTATGGGGTCGAGTTGAGCCGTCGGCTCATCCAGCAGGATGATACGTGGTCCGAGCGCTATGATGGCCGCCAGATTCACGATCTGCTTCTGGCCTTCGGAGAGCGCTGAGGTACGCGAGCGTACCCAGGACGTGATACCGAAGAACGTGGCCACCTCGGCCACGCGCCGCCTGATGAGATGGGGCTCCACACCTAGGTTCTCGAGCGCGAACGCCATCTCGTGATAGACGGTGTCGGTCACGAGCTGCGCGTTGGGATCCTGCATCACGAACCCGACGCTCCGCGCCGACGCCTCGAGGTCCCACTCATCCTGAGGAATGGAAGCTATGAGGATATCACCTGACTTCTCGCCATGAGGAGCGATCTCTCGCTTGAGGTGCTTGAGCAGCGTGGACTTCCCGCTCGCGTTGGGTCCCACGATCACCGTGACGCTGCCTTCGGGGATCCGGAAGGAGACGTCGGTGAGGGCGCGCCGGGATGCGTCCGGGTACGTGAAGGTGAGTCCGCGGACTACGAGAGCTTCCACGTGAGCCACCCCCATCCCATCACGAGAGCGGGTGTCAGCAGGTAGAGAGCGATGAGCGGATAGGTCCACGCCGGACCGAGGTCCGCGATCTCCGGATAGAAACGAAAGCGGCTCACGATGAGCAGAGTCGCCGCGATGATGGACACACCGCCGACGATCATCCATATCAGCATGCGGATGTCCCGCGGCTTCATCCCGCGCTCCCGGTACGACGTGCGGCGAGCGGCGCCGTATCCGCGTGCCCGCATGGAATCGGTGGTGTCGAGGGAGTCCTCCATGGTCCAGGACACGAGGACGGATGAGGTGTCGATGGCGCTCCTGATCCGTCCGCCCGCTGAAGGAGTTCCGGGATCGAGTGCTTCCCGAGCTGTACTCACGAGGCCGGCGCGCCGCACGAAATCCGGCACGAGCTTGAACAGCATGGACACCATGAGCGAGAGCGTGGGGAGCACCCCGGACGTGAGCGACAGGAGGTCATCGTTCCTGATGAACCGCTGCGCCACGGCGAACCACATGAGCATGGCCGTGAGCATGAGGCCGGTGGTCACGCCGAATATGGTCGCTTCGAGGGTGAAGATGCGGTCTCCGAGCGAGAAGAGCTCGGTGCTTCCGAGCACCACGAAGTACATGTTGGCTACCGTCACGACTCCGATGATAGGGACGATCAGGATGAGGCGGCCGAGTGCCCGAGCCGGCCCCTCGGCGACCATGCTCACCACGAACGCGAGCACCCAGGAGACTGCAGCCAGGACGGGATGCGAAGCGAGCATCGTGGCGATGATCGCAGTCCCGAAGAAGGTGACGAGTACGAGAGGGTGATACGTGGAGAAGCGGTCCTCAGCGAAGTCGAGTGCGGTACGATCCTCGCGGATCATCCCGTCACGTATTTCCACACCACGCTCTCCCCGCCCTTCAGCTTGTAGTTAGCAGCGGATGTGGAAGGAGATGCTCCGTCTACCGTGTAGACCCAGCCACTACGAGCACCATGGTCCTTCTCGGCGATACCCCCTATAGCTGCTACGTAGGAGCCGAGCGCCGTGTTCTGAACGTTGGTCGAGACGCCGGAAGCGCGCAATGCGTCGAGCACGGATGCACCCGGCTTCACGTTCACGTTGCCGGAAGCGAGCGTCCCCGATCCTGCAGCTGAGGCATCCACGCGCACCATGACGCTGATGGTGCTCGGGGCAGCGGGCTTTGGCTCGGGCTTGGGTGCCGGAGCAGGTGCTGCCGGCACCGGTGCAGCTGCGGGCTCAGGTGCCGCTCCTGCTACAGGAGGTTCAGTAGGAGCGATGTCCTCAGCGTTCTCAGGAGAGGTGGCTTCCGGATCGGTCGAGGGGTTCACTTCGGAGCCCCTGGTGTCCTCACCGGCGTTCTCCCCGCCACCGGCAGGTGAAGGAGCAGTTCGATCGGGATCCGGGGAAGGATCCGCGTTCTCCTCCTCTATACCAGGTGAGGCCTCAGGAGCTTCTTCCACCACGTCGCCCTCATCAGGTGTGGAGGACGGCTCTTCCTGCGGAGTGACGGCACTGCCGTCACCGTACGCGGAGCCGTCATCCGTATGGCGAGGTACGACTCCGGTTTCCTCGGCCTGCGAGGACTCCATACGATCTGGATTCGCATGCGATGGTTCATCAGGCGCGTACAGCGCGATCACCGCGACGAGACCGGCCAGTACCACGAGAACCGCAGCCAGCGCGATGATGAACTGATAGGTGGGTGTCGTCAGGGGCTTGGATCCCGCGTCATCGGTGACGGGGATGGGATCGTGCTCCGGTGTTCTCTCGGTGCTCATATCGCTCCTCGGTCCAGGGCCTGTGATCGTCCTGGTGTGCTCCGAGGAGCTGTCTTCCAGGGCGTTCGCGATGGATTTGCGGTCCGGCTCATCCAGGGTTCGTACCCGGCATCACGGTTACTGGTATAGCACGGGGTTCTCACCCGTTTCCCAAAGACCCCTCGCGGGGTCAACGCTCGTGCGCTCCCATCGTGGCCTTACAGCAGATGGCTCGCGTATCTCCCGGTACTACGCTCCGAAGGAGGAGACGTACGCGGATACTACGGTGATCGCCAGCAGTACGGCGATGACGATGATCACCGACACGATACGCGACTTGGTCGGCAGATCCTTCGGGTCCCTCTTCTCTACTTCGTACTTCTCTTCCATGATCGGCATCCATCCTCATGTCGATGGGAGTGAACTGCTATCTGATATACCACTATACCCGTTGACCGCCGCCCGACGGCGAGGACTTCGTCCATCGCTCGCTCCTTCTCCAGGGCGAGAAGATCGGGGCCATCAAGGAGTACCGCTCG
>CAYVBA010000012.1:0-1810 GCA_964448475.1 uncultured Coriobacteriales bacterium | reverse complement strand
TCGCTCGCTCCTTCTCCAGGGCGAGAAGATCGGGGCCATCAAGGAGTACCGCTCGGTCAGGGACGTAGGCCTCGCCGAAGCCAAGAGAGCAGTCGACCTCATGGAACGCGATCTTAGGAGCTGACGCCCCCCTACGTGAAGAGAAGCTCCAGGTCTCCCCGAAGCCTCTCCGTTCGATCCTCGTCACATGTCCGGGATAGTCTTAGCTACAACCGGTCGTGGTTCCGCAATCCAAGCAGACCTTACAGGTCCCGTTCTGCACCATGCGAGCGCTCGAGCAGCTGGGGCATGTGGAGCCGTCGTACAGACGCTCACCATGACGAGCGGCTTCACGAGCTGACTCGTGGATGAAGTTCTGGGTGTACGGGTCCTCCGCCTGGAAGTTCTCGCCTTCCTCTTCGCGGACCTCGTCCTCCTTCTCAGCCATGAGCTGAGTGAGCTCCTCTTCCTCCTCGGGCTCGTGCACACCGTTGTGAGCAGCCTTCACGGCCTCGGAGACGGGTGTGACGAAGAGCTTGTCACCCTCCTCGGGCTTCACCTGCGTGCGGCTGAAATCACCGAGCTCGATGTCTATCACCTTGGAGATGAGGTCCGAGATGGACGTCACGTAACGGATGTAAGGGTGACGCTGCACGAATCCGTACGGCTCGTACTGCTGCGCGCGGAGCATCTTGGAGATCTTCTCCGGTGGGATGCCGTACTGGAGCATGGTGGAGATCGTCTTGGAGAGCGAGTTCAGCAGGCCCATGATGGTGGTGCCTTCACGGTCCGTCGTGATGTAGATCTCCGAGATCCGCCCATCCTCGCTCTTGTTGACGGTGGTGTAGATCTTGATGCCGTCGATCTGAGCAGGATGCGTGTGGCCCGAGCGGATCCCCACGAGCTTGCGACGGATCGAGGTCTTGCCCTCGTAATGGGAGAGCTCCTCCTGAGCGTTGTTCGCGTAGGCGAGAAGATCGGCGTACGACAGGTCCTCGAGACTCGCCTCACCTGCCTCCACCTCCGCTGCCGAGTTGAGCGGCTGAACGGCCTTGGAACCATCACGGTAGAGGGTGATGCCCTTGACGCCCGTCATCCACGCGAGGGTGTGGACGTCCTTGAAATCCTGGACGGTTGCGCTGTTGGGCAGGTTGACCGTCTTGGAGATGGCACCGGAGACGAGCGGAGACAGCGCGGCGACCATCATGACGTGACCCTTGGGAGCGATGAAGCGCTCACCGGTACCGGTGACGTTAGCGGTGTCGAAGATGGGCAGGTGCTCTTCCGCGAGGCCGGGGGCACCTTCGATCTTGCCATCGATGACCATACCGTTCTCATCCTTTGCCTGGATGTAGTCGAGGATGGCCTGGATCTCCTCTTCCTCGTAGCCGAGGTTGGCCAGCGCGTCTCCGATGATCGGGTTGGCGATGATCATGAAGCCGCCACCAACGAGCTTCTTGTAGGAGACGTGGCTGAAGAAGGGTTCGACCGACGTGGATGCGCAGTCCATGGCGAAGGAGATGGTACCCGTGGGTGCCATGACGGTGACCTGAGCGTTGCGATATCCGTGCTCCTCACCCAGCTCCACGGCGTCCTTCCAGGACTCTATGAGGGCTTCGGCCACATCCTCGTGTCCAAGCACTTCCAGTGCGTCGTGGTTCACGACGATCGGTTCGTAGGAGAGATCCTCCAGAGCTCCATCCAATGCACCGGCTACGCGAGCGTGGTTACGGATGACGCGCTTCATGTGCTCGGCGTTGATCGAGTACTTCTTGAACGGCCCGATCTTCTCGGCCATCAGAGCTGATACGGCATAGCTCCGGCCCGTCAG
>CAYVBA010000011.1:22315-31985 GCA_964448475.1 uncultured Coriobacteriales bacterium | reverse complement strand
CTCGATGCGTTGAGCTTCGGTGCGCCTCCTCATGGTGGTATCGCTCTGGGGCTCGACCGCATCGTGATGCTGCTCAACGGATCGGATTCCATCAGGGACGTGATCGCGTTCCCGAAGACGACCTCCGGAGCGGACCCCATGACCGGAGCACCTGATAAGGTCTCCACCCGTCAGCTCAAGGAAGTCGGACTCAGAACACTCTAACCCCAGGTCGGAGTACTCATATGAAAGGCGAGTGAATCACTTACCATTGTGAATTATTTTCGCCTGCCCTAGAATGAAGTGAGTGTCATCACGTAGCACCACAGGAGTTCGAAGGGGGAGAGTCATATGAGGAAACTGATCCTCGCACTGTCCGTACTCGCATTGATCAGCGCGCTGTTCCTCGTCGGTTGCGGCGGAGACGAGCCAGCTGATGAAGGCACGACGGATGCACCCGCCACTGAACAGCCGGCCGAGCCCGCTGAGGGCACGACCTCTGGCGGTGGCGCACCCACGCAGCCTGCGGGCCACACCGGTTGGTGGGCTGAGGGCGGCGAACTCTCCACTGCTTGCACGAGCTGTCACGCGGTAGGCGATGGCGGCGGCGGTGGTCCTGCTGTACCCGATTCGCACCTCGCGGGAGAGACGCTCGATACCACGCGTGAGGTATGCATCGGTTGCCACCTCGAAGCTTCGTAAGCTGAACGAGGTAGTGTTCGAACATCAAGGATGAGACTCCCGGAGACTCGTCCTCCCAGGAGACCCGCGACTCGAGAGTCGCGGGTCTTCTGCTTCCCGCGGACTATGAAGCTGCAGGTTAGAATGTTCACTCTGAACCGGACCCCAAACCATCCTGCGTTACTATACGTTCAGAGAGTTCTGTCGATCAGAGGGGAAAGAGGGGGTTCGAGATGAAGAAGTTGATCCTTGCGCTGTCCGTCTTCGCACTCATCGGGGCTATGTTCCTCGTCGGGTGCGGGAACGACGCAGCCACCGACGACGCAGCAACGGACGAGCCGGCTGCTACGCAACCGGCGGAGCCCGATGCAGCGACCGATGACGGCGCCGAAGAGGCTAAGCCTGCTGGCGGCGGAGTTCCGCAGCAGCCCTCCGGCCACGCCGGGTATTGGGCGAACGGCGGAGAGATGGCTGAAGCATGCACACCTTGCCACAAGGTGGAAGGTGGCGGCGGTGGCCCCGACCTTCCTGAAGGTCACCTGGAAGCCGGAGAGATCAGTGACACCTTCGAGTCCTGTGTAGGATGCCACCCGGATCCTGCGTAGGTCACGGAACCACATCCGGAACGAGCTTGGTCCGAAGGCCCCGGTAACGGGGCCTTCGTCGTATGTACATGCGGATACATGAAGAACGGAGCTTCTTCATCACGTCTTCGTGAGGACTTCATAAGCGAGGTCGGTGCTAGAGATTTCGGGCCCGACAGGGTACACTCGAATCGTCCCATCCTTCGCGGACCTATGCGATGGACCGACGCGTACTTACTAGGGAGCTCATATATCGTTAGGGGACAGGTATCCTTCTTCGTTGAGGAAGCTGGAACCGCGACGAGAGCACCCACCTTATAGGTGGGTTCATCCTAACCGTCGGGGGATGGGCACTCTTCTTCCCCTCGTTTCATACCTGTACGCTCGCATCCTCTCAGTCGAGACGCGCACCCTTCGCCTCGGGCAGGAGTGACGTGGATACGGCTCCGAGCAGGAACGCTGCTCCGAGCACCACGAACACGGCCACGAGTCCACCAGCGTTCAACAAGAACGGTACGGCGAGGGGAGCGATGATGGAAGCGATCCTCCCGAACGCGGCAGCAGCACCCGTTCCCTTGCCCCTGATGCGTGTGGGATAGAGCTCCGGTCCGATTGCGTAGAGCGCGCCCCAAGCTCCGAGGTTGAAGAACGAGAGCGTACATCCCGCTGCGATGATGGTGGCAGGCGTGCTCGCGAATCCGAACGCGATGGCAGCGAGAGCTGAGCCCAGCAGGAACACCGCAAGCACGATCCTGCGACCCCATTTCTCTATGAGGTAGGCTGCGGCAGCGTAACCAGGCAGTTGAGCCAACGTGATGATCACGGTGAAGCCGAACGACTGCACCAGTGAATATCCTTGCGATGTGAGCAGCGTGGGTATCCAGATGAACGCACCGTAGTACGCGAAGTTGATGCTGAACCAGATGAGCCAGAGCCCTGCCGTCCTCTTGCGGTACGAAGGCTCCCAGATGGATGTCGCATCCGGATCGATGAACTCGGCTACATCCTCACCGACGATGGAATCGTCCAGCTTGCCGGTGTCCGATGCAGCCTCGAAGCTCCGTACCACGGCCTCCGCTTCCTCATGACGCCCCTTGGACTCGAGGAACCTGACCGATTCGGGCAGATGCAGTCGCGCGATGATCGCGTAGACGGTGGGCACGGCGCCGAAGGCGAGGGCGATACGCCATCCCTCCGGATGCTCGGGGATCACGAAGTACGCTATGAGCGCAGCGGCCAGCCAGCCGGCCGCCCAGAACGCTTCCAGAAGCACGACCAGACGACCCCGCATCTTGCGGGGAGCGAACTCGCTCACCAGAGTGGACGCCACGGGAAGCTCGGCTCCGAGGCCGAGTCCTACGATGAAGCGGAAGAAGATGAGCATCCCGACCGACGTCGAGAGAGCGGATGCTCCGGTCGCCAGACCGTAGACGAGCAGCGTGAGCGCGAAGACCTGTCTGCGGCCGATCCTATCCGCGATCAGTCCACCCAGCGAGGCACCGATCGCCATACCCACGAACCCGATGGAGCCGATGAGCGAGAGCGTCGAGGCTTCGAGCGCCCACGACTTCGCGAGGGCCGCCATGACGAAGGAGATCAGTCCCACATCCATCGCATCCAACGCCCAGCCGATACCGGATCCTACGAGGAGCTTCCGGTGCTGCTTGTTGAACGGAAGGCGATCCAAGCGTTCCGAACGGGATAGATTCTCCATGGGTGTCCCTCATCTCACCTTCGTGATGCCGTAAGGGTATGTACGTCCTCATGTGTCATATGAGACGAGACGCTTCTGCGGAAGGAGCAAGGATGAACATCGTACGTTACCGCGCCTCGATAGAGCGGCTAGAAGGATACACCATGGAGGGTAAGAGTCGGAAGCACACCGTGACGGTCGACGAGCCGTACGGTGCTGATACGGCCATGAACCCCATCGAGCTCATGCTCAACGCCCTCGGTGCGTGCAAGATCGCAGTGGCGCTCGATAACGCTGAGAAGCGTGGTATCACCATCGACGGGATCAAGGTCGACCTGGTGGGTACGCGTCACCGCAAGGATCCCGATAACCCCGAGGAAGAGGTCTACACAGGCCTCGTCGCTCTGGAAACCACGTATCATATAGAGTCCGACGCGAGCGAAGCCGAGCTCCAGGAGCTCGTCGATCACGTGGATGCCACCTGCCCGGTAGGCGTCACGATGAAGAACGGCGTGGAGATCGAATCGAAGCTCAAGGTCAAGAAGTAACAGCAGACGGAGGAGGGGTGTCGCTTGTATCAGAAGTTCACCGATCGTGAGGTGGGCGAGAAGACAGGGCGCACCCCTCCGCCCTTCACCCACCTCGTGCTGATAGGCGTCTCGATCATCTCGATCATCTCGTCGGACATCGTGGAAGCGGTACGCACGCGCCGTGATGCTCGTGACGATGAGGCGAGGTGAGTCCATGAGCACCGACAGCCTCTTCCCCGAATTCTCCGAGGTGCCCGGGTCGGTTCCCACCGGCGCCGAGCCGCTCGCTGTGCGCGTCCGTCCTACCACGCTCGATGAGTACGTGGGTCAGGAGCACGCGGTAGGCCCCGGATCGTGGCTCCGCGAAGCCATCGAGGGCGACACGCTCTCCTCGCTCATCCTCTACGGACCAGCGGGAACGGGGAAGACGACGCTCGCTCGCATCATCGCCGCGACGACGAGCGCCCGTTTTGTGGAAGTCTCAGCCGTGAGCGGAACGGTCAAGGACCTCCGCCGGGAGATCGAGGCCGCACGCTCCTCGCTCCGCATGGGCGGCCGCCCCACGATCCTCTTCATAGACGAGATCCATCGATTCTCGCGCTCTCAGCAGGACGCACTCCTTCACGCCGTCGAGGACCGCGACGTCATCATGATCGGCGCCACGACCGAGAACCCCTTCTTCGAAGTCAACTCCGCTCTCAACTCACGCTCCCGCATCGTGGAGCTCCACGCTCTCGATGACGAGGATCTCGCCCGCATCGTGGATAACGCCATCGCTCATGCTGACGGCTACGACGGCGACATCACCCTCGAGCCCGATGCGCGCGACGCCGTCGTCCTCCTCGCAGCAGGTGATGCACGCTCGGCTCTCAACACACTCGAGCAATCCATCCTTCTCGCCCGTACACAGGACGGCGAGAAGGATGAGGCCGGCCGTCTCGTGATAACCCAGGACCTGGTGCGCAGGTCGTCTCCGCGCAGAGCGCTTCCGTACGACAAGCAAGGGGACATGCATTACGACATCATCTCGGCGTTCATCAAGTCCATGCGGGGGTCGGATCCGGACGCGGCGGTCTACTGGCTGGCGCGGATGATAGATGCGGGGGAGGACCCTCGGTTCATCGCTCGACGGATCCTCATCTTCGCTTCGGAGGATGTGGGTAATGCGGATCCGCAGGCGATCTCTGTGGGTGCGGCTGCGTTCAAAGCGGCTGAGGTCATCGGATATCCCGAGTGTCGGTTGAATCTCGCACAAGCGGCCATCTACATGGCGCTCGCTCCGAAGTCCAATGCGAGCTACCGAGCCATCAACGCGGCTATGGACGAAGTGAAGAACGGTCCTCTCCGTGATGTGCCCGATCACCTGCGGGATCGCCATAGACCGGGTGCTGAGGAGTACGATCGGTACCGGTATCCGCACAGCTATCCGGGCGCCTATGTGGACCAGCAGTACCTCCCTGACGGGTTGGAGCGCGGCGTGTTCTTCTCGCCCACGGAACGAGGCTGGGAAGGGTATCGCGCCGAGATAGGCGAGCGGGACCGCAACTAGGTCTCTCCACGATCCGCCGTTATACGTGGGACGTTTCGGGCATGATGGGATAATGAGAATCTACGAGTAGGAGGATGTATGGATACTGCCTTGACACTCGCACTGATAGTACTCGCTGCAGCAGGTATATGGGTGCTCGTCGAGATCGCGCTGACCGTCAGGCGCGGGCGTAGCACGCTCGACACCGCTGATGTGGCTATCGCCGATCTGGTCAAGCAGGCTAACGTGACTTTGGACAACATCCAACCCACGATCGCCCAGCTGAACACCACGATCGAGAACCTCCAGCCCACCGTCCAAGGAACAGCACCGCTGCTCGATAAGGCGGGCAACACGATCGACGCACTGACGCTCGACCTGCTTCGTGTGGATGAGATCCTGTCGGATCTGAGTAGTGTGACGAGCACCGCCAGCAAGGCTTCGGATTCCGTGGAGGGCATCACGAGCGGAGCCGCCGATCTGGCCAACTCCGTGGTGGATAAGGTCAAGACCACGTTCAACCTGGGAAGCCGCCCCGCCAAGAGGCGCACCGTCCCGACCCAGCGTCAGCTGGTCCAGCCCGTCGTGGCTGAGGAAGGCATCGTGAACGATGATGCCGGATACTTCTCGTCAGCTACACCCACCGGGTCGGAAGCCGGCGAGGATGGATTCTAGGATGGCAATCGAAGAGGAAGCAATGGATCAGATGACCGATAAGCCCGAGGTGACACGCCTCACCGTTCCGGCGTCACCGCGCTATGCACGAGTGGTACGCATGCTGGCCGCCAACCTCGCGACCGTCGAGGGTCTCACGATCGAAGAGGTCGAGGATGTTCGCATGGCTGCTGAGGAAGCATTCGTGTACTCACTCGCCACCGGTATCACCGACACGTTGGACGTGGAGTTCAAGCTCTCCGAGCGCGATCTCACGTTGATCTTCCCGCTCGGCGCGAAGGAAGTAGCGGATGATGCGGAGGAGCCCGCTATGGCCTACGCAGCTTTCATCCTGGATGCCGTGTGCGATTCGTACGATATGACCGACGACTCCCTGATTCTGGTGAAGGAGCTCGGGGGCGTAGATGTCGACTGACCGCAGCCGGGGGAACCGCGGTAATCGGAAACTGGTGTGGGACAAGGAGCGGACACGGGAGCTCTTCCGTAAGTTCAAGCTCGAGGGGGATGAGGAAGCGCGCGACCAGCTCATCTCCTCGCATCTCAATCTGGTCCGGTTCCTCGCGTACAAGTTCAGGAACAAGGGCGAACCCATAGATGACCTGATCCAAGTGGGGACCATCGGTCTCATCAAGGCCGTGGATCGGTTCGATATAGAGCGTGGGCTCGAATTCACAACGTACGCCACACCCACCATCTTGGGAGAGATCAAGCGTCACTTCAGGGATAAGGGGTGGTCCGTCCGCGTGCCGAGGAGGCTCCAGGAGCTCTCGGCCAAGGTGAACAAGGCCACCGAAGCTCTCACGCAGGATCTCCAACGCACACCCACGCTCGACGAAGTGGCGGATTATCTGGAGGTCTCGGTCGACGAGGTCCTCGAGGCCATGGAGTCAGGCGAAGCGTATTCCACGATCCCGCTGGAGGCAGGGGGAAGCTCATCTGAGGACGACGCACCGTCCGTGATCGACCGTTACGGTCAGGAGGACACGCACCTGAGCGGATCGGACGATAGGATCGTGCTCGCTGAGGTACTCGAAGGCTTCACTCCCAAGGAGCAGGAGGCCATCAGGCTGCGCTTCGTGGATGGACTCACGCAGATCGAGATAGCTGAGCGGATGGAGATCTCTCAGGTTCAGGTCTCGCGCCTGCTACGGAGGACCCTCAAGCGTATGCAGGAGAAGATCGGTCCCGAGCGGATCCACTGATACCTACGCTAGAATGATTCGCACTCGAGGACGTCGGGATGATACGGAGTACCGGTGGCTAACCAGACCGCAGCACAATTGAGCGAACGCCAGGAGAAACTGGAGAAAGCACGACTCCGTGCCTTCCGTGCGTGGGGAGTCATAGGTGTCGCACTCATCGTGGCCGCCGTCTTCTTCGGTCTGCTCCAGATCAAGCAAGCCGTCGGGATCATCATCATCGCGTTCATCATCGCGTTCATCCTGGCTCCCATCGCCGATCGCATCGAGGGCTTCGGCGTTCCCCGGCTCGGGGCCACCGCTCTCGCGTTCCTCCTCGGTATAGCCATACTCACGCTCTTCTTCCTGATCATCGTCCCGGTGATCAGCGAGCAGGTCACATCCTTCGTGAACGAGCTGCCGCGGTTCATCAGCACCGCGCAGAACTCCTTCAACGAGATCTACACGCAGTACGAGTCCCAGCTCCAGGACACGAACGTCAAGGAGACGCTCGACCAGATGTCACGGAGTATCATAAGCGGCGCGCTGAACTTCGCCAATACCTCGGGTCAGGGACTCATCAGCGCCGGTACATCGGTCGTGTCTTCCGTCTTCACCTTCTTCATGGCGCTCGTCGTAGCGTTCTGGATGGTGAAGGACGCGCCGCGCATCCTCGATGAGGCGCTCACCATCGTGGGCCCCAAGCGTGCTGAGGAGTACGAGATCATGACCGCCGTGTTCTCCCGCGCGCTCGGTGGCTACATGAAGGGCATCATCATCGTCTCCGCCTGTACGGGTCTCATCGCCGGTATCGGTTACGCCATCATCGGCGTGCCGTACGCTGCGTTCCTCGGGCTCATCACCGGTGTCCTCAACATCATCCCGATCATCGGTCCGTGGGTCGGTGGCGGTATCGCCGCTATCATAGGTCTCACCGTGAATCCTCTGACCGCGCTCTTCTCGATCATCGTCTCGATCATCGCGCAGCAGTTGACGGACACGCTCGTATCGCCACGTGTCATGTACTCCGCGGTCGCTGTCCACCCCATCCTCGTCATCCTCGGTCTGACCGCTGGTGGAGCCATCGCAGGCATCCCCGGCATGATCCTCTCGGTGCCGCTCATCGCAGCCATCAAGGGTGTCTTCATCTACTACTTCGAGACGAAGACGGGTAGGCAGATCGTCTCGGATGACGGAGCGTTCTTCACAGGCACGCCTCACCTGGACGAGGACGGTAATCCTCAGCCGGCGTACGACGCCACGGGTGGTTCCCAGTACTACGAGGGTAAGTACGCCAAGCAGAAGCCGAGTGCTCATGACACCCTCATGACCATCAAGCGTCTCACCGGATCGTGGCGCATGCCCAAGGATGAGGACGACGAGGAGACTCCACGCAAGAAGAACGACCTCGACGACGACGGCCTGCCTCGCATCTGATCCGAATCCTGCACGTGTGACTGCAAGCTCAGCGCTCCTGAACTCCGGGAGAGGCTGTGGGATATCCGTAGTGGCGGAAGTGTTGCAGTACAATGTAAGGCTGATGTAGCCATCCGTGCAGTTACTCCCCATGGGATGTGAGGGTCGATGAGATCATCTGAGATTCGCGAGAAATATCTGAGGTTCTTCGAGGAGCGCGGGAGTGAGCGCTGGCCGTCATCCTCGCTCATCCCTGACGATCCGTCCATGCTCCTGACCTCGGCCGGCATGGTGCAGTTCAAGCCGTACTTCCTGGGCGTCAAGAAGCTCGACGCCATAGGGACCGCTACGTGCCAGAAGTGTCTGCGCACCACCGACATAGACATCATCGGGACGACCGGTCGACACCTCTCGTTCTTCGAGATGTTGGGCAACTTCTCGTTCGGCGGCTATGACAAGCGACAGGCGTCGGAATGGGCGCATGACTTCGCCGTGAACGAGCTGGAGCTCCCCGAGGACAAGCTCTATTACTCCATCTACGAGCTCGACGAGGAAGCTCACGACATCTGGCGCGAGATCGGTATCGCGGAGGATCGCATCGTGAGGCTCGGCGAGGAGGACAACTTCTGGGCAGCCGGCCCCACAGGTCCGTGCGGTCCGTGTTCCGAGATCTACTACGACCAAGGCCCCGAAGTGGGTTGTGGGTCGGACGAATGCGCCCCCGGCTGCGATTGCGACCGCTTCGTCGAGTTCTGGAACCTCGTCTTCACCGACTTCGACCGTCAGGAAGACGGCACGCTCGTGGAGCTGGAGACCAAGAACATCGACACCGGCATGGGCCTCGAGCGCATGGCGGCCATCCTACAGGGTGTCCAGACCAACTACGAGACCGACATACTGCGTGGTCTCATCGGTACAGCAGAGGAGCTCAGCGGCCTGACCTATGGTGAGGACGAGAAGAACGACCTCGCACTGCGCATCCTAGCTGACCACAGCCGGGCTCTTACGTTCATGATTGCCGATGGTATCCTGCCGGGTAACGAAGGCAGAGGCTATGTGCTGCGTCGCCTTCTCCGCAGAGCTTCTCGCTATGGACATCTCGTCGGCATCGAAGGTGCATTCCTCGGAAAGCTCATCGATACCGTCATCGACGAGATGGGTGACGTCTATCCGGAGATCCGCACGAACTCCGAGCTGATCCATGGCATCGTTGCAGCGGAGGAAGAGCGCTTCCAAGCTACGCTCCGCAGGGGTCTCGCATACCTCGATGAAGAGATCGTGGCTCTCGAAGCAAGTGATGAGGAGGATCCCGTCCTCGACGGAGTCTCAGCCTTCACGCTGCATGATACATACGGCTTCCCAATCGACCTCACTCGTGAGATCGCCGGTGAGCATGGTATCGATGT
>CAYVBA010000011.1:0-22215 GCA_964448475.1 uncultured Coriobacteriales bacterium | reverse complement strand
CTCGAGATCGTCCTCGATCGCACTCCCTTCTACGGTGAGCATGGCGGACAGGTCGGAGACATCGGTACGCTCAGCACAGCTGCCGGCGCATTCGCCGACGTGAAGGATACGACCATCGCTCAAGGCGGGCTCGTCTCCCACCACGTGGTGATCGAGGAGGGCGCGCTCTCGGTAGGGGACGCGGTCCACGCCACGATCGACGCACCCCGACGCGAGCGCATCCGCCGCAACCACACCGCCACGCATATCCTGCACTGGGCGCTGCGCAAGGTGCTCGGCGAACACGCAACGCAAGCGGGCTCCCTTGTCGCACCAGACAGACTCCGCTTCGATATCACGCATTTCGAAGCGATCACACCGGATCAGCTCGCCGAGGTCGAACGCCTCGCGAACCACAAGATCATGGAAGGCCACCAGGTCATCGCATACGAGACCTCTCTCGAGAACGCTCGTGACCAAGGCGTCACCGCTCTGTTCGGCGAGAAGTACGGGGAGTTTGTGCGTGTACTGGAGTCCGGGAACTTCTCACGTGAACTGTGCGGAGGTACGCACGTCTCCAACACGTCCGAGATCGGTCTGTTGAAGATCATCTCGGAGAGCTCGGTCGGTTCCAACCTGCGCAGGATCGAAGCGGTCACGTCGTATGACGCGCTCGACCACTACCGCAGGAGCGAGGAGCTGCTTGAAGAAGCTGCAGCGGCACTCAAGACCCGCCCGCAGGAACTCACGAAGCGGATCGCATCGCTGCAGAAGGAGATATCCGACCTCAAGGCTGACAACAAGAAGCTCCGCAGTTCGGGGAACTCCGTGGACCTGGACGCTCTCCTCGCGGAAGCGCATGACGTGGGCTACCCGCTCATCGTCACGCAGGTCAACGGATACAGCCCCTCAGAGCTCCGTGAGCTCTGGGACCGCGTGCGCACCAAGCTCGGTGAAAGTGCTCTCATCGTGGCCTCCGTCACGGATGATGATCTTCCCGCCCTTCTCGCCGCTGGCACCCCTGGTGCCGTGGAGAAGGGATTCGATGCCGGTGCCGTCATCAAGCACATCTCACGGGCTATCCAAGGTGGTGGCGGAGGTAAGCCCGCCATGGCTCAAGCCGGTGGGCGTGCGGTAGGCGGTATCCCCGAAGCCCTCGATCGCGCGCGTCAGATGTACGGAGTCTGATACGTGAGTGGCTACCGGTGCATAGCGCTGGATATAGGCGAGGTCAGGATAGGTATCGCAACGAGTGACCTCACGGGAACGATCGCATCTCCTCGCGTCGTACTGCCCGCTGATGAAGTGAGGAATCTCGGGAAACGCTTCCGTAGGATTCTCATGGACCATGAGCCTGAGATACTCGTCGTGGGTCTACCACGCACCCTCGCAGGTGAAGAGGGACCACAAGCACAGCGTGTGCGCGCCGAAGCGGAGCGGATCGCGCAGAAGACGGGCCTCGAGCTCGTCTTCGTGGATGAACGGTTGAGTTCATCGGAGGCCAAGAGGATCCTCCGTACACAAGGGAGAGGGGAGAAGGAGATGCGCGGCATGGTGGACATGGTCGCGGCATCGCTTTTCCTGCAGACGTATCTCGATGAACGGCATCGGGAGAATGACACTGGAGGACACCGTGGATGATCGTACATCCCGCGTCCCAGGACATAGGTTCAAGGGTTCAGGTGATGAGCCGGAAGCCCCCGCTGCACCTCAGCGCGATGGGTCGCTCGCTCCACTACCCGAGTATCAGCCGGCCAAGAACGGGTCCGCTCCCGCGAGGAGCGGCTCGATCGGCACATCGGCACAGAAGATGGCACCGATCGGACAGGTCGAGCCACCTAAGTTCGAGCGCCCCAGCAACAAGGGCATGATCATCTCCATCGCAGTAGCGGTGGTACTCATCGTGGCCGTGCTGTTCACCATCACGAGGCTCTTCTCCTGCTCGAGCGATGGCTCCACACAGGAAGCCGGCATCACCGTCCAGGTGCACGTCCCCGAAGGCGTCACCAGCCGCACCATAGCCGAGGAGCTGGAGCAGCGAGGCATCGTGGAATCCGCTTCCTCCTTCATGACCGAGGTCTCGGCTCAAGGTGTTGACACCTCGCTCAAACCCGGTACGTACCAGCTTGTCACCGGCATGGACATGCAGGAACTCATAGATACGCTCGCCGCGGGCGAGAAGTCCGCGGCATCCGGCACCGTGAAGCTCACCTTGCCCGAAGGTCTCACGGTGGCACGGACCGCCGCTGCGGTCGAATCGACCATGGGCATACCAGCGCAGGCCTTCCTCGATCAGGCGATAGCGAGCAACTACGAGGCGGACTATCCCTTCCTGCAAGGTGTGTACGATGACTCGCTCGAAGGCTATCTCTTCCCCAAGACGTACGACATCAGGGAGGATGCATCCGCTGACGAAGTGATCCGCATCCTGTTGAACCAGTACCAGAAGGAGATCGGAGGAGTGGACCTCACGGCAGCGGAAGAGCGGGGCTTCTCGCAAGCGGAGATCGTGACCATGGCCTCGCTCATAGAACGCGAGACGAGCGTGCCTGATGAGAGGACCACCGTGTCATCGGTGATCCACAACAGGCTCGATGCTGATATGCCTCTCCAGATCGACGCAGCCATCCAGTACGCGCTCGGGGAGACCAAGCCGTCGCTGTCCTTGGACGACCTCAAGGTGGATTCTCCGTACAACGTGTACACCAACAAGGGACTGCCACCGGGGCCGATATGCTCGCCGTCGCGCGCATCCTTGGAGGCAGCCGCTGCACCCGCCGATACGAACTACATCTACTACGTGGCGACCGGTGTCGCCGGACAGCACTCCTTCCACGAGGACTACGAGTCCTTCCTGAGGGCGAAGGACGAGTACAAGTCGAGTCAAGGGAGCTGATAGCCGTTCTCAAGCCGGATCGTTACATCAGCGACGTCACGCTGATCACCGTCGAGCAGCTCATGGAGCAAGGGAAGCGCCTGATCCTCCTGGATCGGGACAACACCATCGTGCCCCGGGATACCAAGGTCATCCCCGATGACACGCTGCAGTGGATCCGTGATGTCCAAGCTGCGGGGATAGACGTAGCGCTCATCTCGAACAACTGGAAGCGCAACGTGGTGACGTCGGATGAGGAGCTCGGAACGTGGAGTATCGCGCCTGCGCTCAAGCCGCTGCCCATCTCGTTCCTGAGGGCGGTACGCAAGGCGGGTGTGAAGCGCTCGGAAGCACTCGTGGTGGGAGACCAGGTCTTCACCGACATCCTGGGGGCCAAGCTGGCCGGCATCGATGTGGTGCTCGTACTACCTCAGACCGAGGTAGATCTGCAGCATACGTTGGCGCTGCGCAATCTCGAGGCGTACGTACTGCGTGACATGGTTCCCGAAGGTCGTGAATGACGTGGCGCAGCTCCTCGTGGTGATCGTGGCAGCTATGCTGCTCTGGTCCACGTACACGGATGTGAGGACGCGGCTCGTGCCTGACACGGCGAGCATCGTCATCGCGTTGACCGCAATCGCGGGCTTCCTCTACCGATACCTCGCAGCCTCCGACATCGTGTGGCTTCCCACGCTCGAGACGCTCATCGTAGGCCCGGTGCTCGGGGTGGGCCTCCTGCTCCTCACGGAAGCACTGCTCGATCGCATGCATATGGACTCGCCCATCCAGGACGTCATCGGTGGAGGAGACCTGAAGCTCGTGGGTGCGCTCGGGATGTGGCTCGGATCCCAGATCCTCATCGTGCTGCTCGTCGCGTCGATCGCTGCGGTGCTGGTCGCCGCTGTCTTCTCGCCCCGTTCCATGGTGGACGCCGGTGAGAGGTTCACCGAATCACGAGTAGCGTACGTTCCGTTCCTGGCCTTGGGGTTCGTTCCGGCGTTCCTCGGGATCGTGCAGGTGTGGTGATGGCTGCACGGGGGCATAGCTGGGTGGATGAGGGCGCTGGATCCAAGAGCACCTCGGGTGACCGCGATCACGTCTACTTCATCGGGTTCATGGGCGCGGGGAAGTCGACCGTGGCTCGTCGCCTCGGGCGGATGCTCAAGCGCACGCATATAGATACCGATCGACGGATCGAGGACATCGCGAAGGCGCGGATCGATCAGATCTTCGCGCGTGAAGGCGAGGAAGGCTTCCGCGATCGCGAAGTGGCGCTCCTCACGGATATCGCACGGATGCGTTCGGTTCTCGTGTCCTGCGGGGACGGCATCGTGGAGCGCGAGGAGTCGCGGGGGATCATCGCGCGCACCGGATTCGCCGTCTATCTGGAGATCGATGTCGATGACACGTTCTCCAACGTCAGTAATTACCGCGCACGGCCGCTACTGAAGGACCGTGAGTCGGCCCTCGAGCTGCTCGAGACCCGCCGGCCGCTCTACGAGAGCATGGCGGACCTCACGATCGACGCACGTGGCGGGGATTTCTCCCGGGTGACGCGTGCCGTGGCTGATGCGCTGTGGAAGGAAGGGCTCCTGTGAGTGTGCGTCGTATAAAGCCCGTGTTCCCGCACGGGACGTACGAATACCGGCTCGGGCATGGTGTCACGGAACGACTCGCGGGTGTGATCCGTGAACGGAACGGGGGTAGCCGTGTGCTCGTGGTCCGCGATAAGGAACGCAAGTTCCGTGCAACCGGTATCGCCGATCTGTTCGAGGCGGAGGGCTACGAGGTCGCGACCCATACGCTCGGTACCGACGGATCACCGCGGACCGATACGTTGGATGCCGCGACCTCGATCCTCGGTGCTGCGACGACAGCGGGACTCACGGAAGCCGATGCGATCGTGGCCGTAGGCGATGCGGGGACACTCGCAGCAGCTGGATTCGCAGCGGGGACCTACCGCGGCGGCATCGACCTGATCACGGTTCCCGCGGATGCTCTCACCATGGTCGACACGGGAGCGGGAGAGCCGTGGCGCGTGATGACCGATACCGAAGGCACCTCGTTCGCTGCTGTGGAGCACACGCCGCTCCTCGTACTCGCCGAGATGGACGCTCTGCCTGCAGGGGTCGATGAGGACATGCGCTCGACTCTTCTCGCCATCTTGAGGACCTCGCTCCTGGATCGATCGCATCAGTTCGAGCAGTTCGGTCAGGACATCGGGAAGCTCATGGCTCGTGAGGAGGCACGCGTTCTCGCGGCGTTCATCCGCGGGATCGAAGGTAAGGCACGCGTCCAGCACGTGGCTCATGAAGCGGGGATGCCGATCGATGAGCCGTTCTGGTTCGGCGAGACGTTCGCGCGGGCATTGGGTGCGGTGGAGTTAGGGCTCACGGGAGCCGAGCGACTCGCGGAGGGGCTCCGGTTCGAATCGCGCTTGGCCGTGGAGGTCGCGGGGCTGGATCCCGAGACCGTGTTCGAGCTCGATCGGTCGTTGGCGGCTCTCGGATTCGGCGTCGAGCCGTTCTCCGTCACCGCCCATGAGCTCTTTGCGGCACTCGAGGAGACGACGCGCGATCGCAACGCGACGTTGAGGTTCACGCTCGTGTCCGAGCCGGGTGAGTTCGCGCAGTATGATGTCGACCACGATATCGTCATGAACCACCTCAGCGCACTCGTGCGCTCCCGAGGTGGGGAAGTCTGAGTACGTCGGGTGTCCCGACAGGATGGAGAGAGCATGTCCGTAGCAGGTAGATTGCAGCGTGTGCGCGAGTATATGGAGAAGCATGGATACGATGCGTTCATCATCCGCGACAATGCTTCGCTCAGGTGGCTCACAGGAGCCCAAAGTGTCTTCGATCAGGAGATGGCCCATACGGCCTTCGTAACCTCCGAGGATACGTGGCTCCATACTGACTCGCGGTATGCGAACTCCTTCCTCGAGAAACTGCCGGAAGACTCCCCTTGGATCGTGGACCAGGATCGCACCTCACATCCCGAGTGGGTCATGGAGCGCGCTTTGGCCACTCGGTCGCGGACGATCGCCATCGAGGACACTATGCAACTCGCGTTCCATCGCGGACTCATCCGTGCAGCAGAGAACGCTGCGCTCCCACTCACCCTCCCCGTGACGCAAGCGGTCGTCACCCGTATGCGCGCCATCAAGGATGTCGATGAGATCGAACTCATGCGCCATGCGCAATCGATCACGGATGCTGCGTTCACACACATGCTCGGCTTCGTGCGCCCCGGCATGACGGAGATGTCCCTCAAGATCGAACTCGAGCGCTTCATGCTCGAGGCCGGCGCGACCGACCTCGCGTTCGCATCGATCGTGGCCTCCGGCCCGAATAGCGCCAATCCTCACGCCATTCCTGGATCTCGGATCGTCAGTGACGGTGACTTCTTGCTCTTCGACTACGGCGCCGCATACGGAGATTACTGCTCTGACATGACCCGTACCATCGTGGTGGGCGAACCCGAGGATTGGCAGCGAGAGATCTACAACGTCGTGCTCGACGCCCATAGGAAGTCAGCAGCTCTCATCAGGCCGGGCGTGCCCACCCGTGAAGTCCATGAGGAGGCGGCACGCATCATCTCGGAAGCGGGTTACGGGGAATACTTCCAGCATGGTCTGGGCCATGGAGTGGGGATCGAGATCCACGAGCTCCCCAACTTCAACCCCAAGAGCACGGACGTCCTGGAAGTGGGCAACGTCATGACCATTGAGCCCGGCATCTACCTCCCGGGCAAGGGTGGTGTTCGCATAGAGGATTATGGTGTCGTCACGGAGGACGGGTTCTCAGTGTTCACGACTTCCAGTCATGAGCTGCAGGTATTGTAGAATCTATTCTTCTGTACAGTTAAGTGAGGAGTATCACGTGGCAACGATCAGCACAGCCAACTTCAAGAACGGCCTGGGAATCCAAGTCGACGGCAAGATCTACACCATCATAGAGTTCCAGCACGTCAAGCCTGGGAAGGGCGCTGCATTCGTGCGCACCAAACTCCGCGATCTGCGCAGCGGGCGCGTGAACGATATGACGTTCCGTGCGGGCGAGAAGGTCGAGGACGTCCGGATCACCACCCGTGAATTCCAGTACCTCTACAATGATGGCTCGGACTTCCACCTCATGGATCCTGAGTCCTATGAACAGATGGCTGTACCTGCTGATTTCGTGGGTGATGCAGCTCAGTGGCTCAAGGAGAGCGACGTTGTGACCATCCAGTACGCCGACGAGGAGATGCTTGGCCTCGAGCCCCCGATGTTCGTCGAGCTCGAAGTCACCGAAACCGAGCCTGGCTTCAAAGGTGATACGGTCCAAGGCGGAAGCAAGCCCGCCACTATGGAGACGGGTGCGAACGTACAGGTTCCGATGTTCGTGAATATAGGCGATGTTCTCCGTATAGACACCCGCGATGGAAGGTATGTCACTCGGGTCTAGGCAGGAAGGCCCACTACCGGTTCTTAGCGGTCGGAAGGAGCGCTCATGGATGGAATGCGTACTCGAGACCTAAGGCTGCCACGTCCTGTGAAGGTGGGGCTTCTCGCCCTGATATTCGCTTTTGCAGCCACGTTGATAGCTTGTACCGGCCCGGAAGCCGATTTCAACGATAACAGCAGTAACAGATTGGCCTCACCAGCCATAGAGATGTCAGCTGATGAAAGTGCTGCGGGAGCCAGCGTAGGTTCCGATGCTGGGGATGTACGTGTAGACGGTCGTACCCGCCAGGCGGATGTGGGTCTCTCAGCTACTGATGTCGTTGAGGTCGGTAACGCTGTAGTGGCGAAGGCGAAGGAGCTCGGCGGATTCTCTCAGAGTGAATCCTACTCATCCTCGGATTTCGGCCCGCCTAGGCCGCTGGAGGGTCGTGACGGGGACGCTGTCGAATCTTATACGGCGATCGCTGATGCACATCTGATGGTGCGTGTGCCCGATTCCGAACTTGATGAATACCTCGGATACCTGGCAACACTCGGCGATGTGAGGTATCAGCATCTGTCTGAGAACGACGTCAAGATCGAACAGGCTCGCTTCAAAGCGCGTGTGAGTGTCCTAGAGGAAGAGGAAGCAGCTCTCTCGAAGATCTTCGAGGAAGCTGTGACCGTCGAAGACATGATGTCCGTCAGGACCCGCCTTCTCGAGGTTCGTACGGACCTCGCCACTGCCACAGCCCAGGTCGATGACATCATGGCAGCGGACGCGTACTCCACGGTTGCGATCAATATCACCCTACCACCCGAATATCGCGATCCCAGCGAGGTCACGTTCGCTGGTTTCTCGGTGTACCGCCTGAAGCAAGCTGCAGCTACTGGTGTGGATAGCTTGTTCGAGCTCATCTACTTCACCGTAGGCGCACTCATAGCGCTCTCGCCTTGGATAGTTCTGGTTGTGATCATCGCTCTCATCGCGAGATGGAGGATCAGGGCAAGCAGAGCTAAAAGGGCTGAGCAACAGCGGCCATTCGAGGGTGCTCCGCCGGATGACGGAGCGGTGATGACCACGACGGCCACTGAGTCTCACATGAAGGGCACGCCCGTCGCTCCCGACGGAATAGATGACACCCGCGTCTGAGGGTAGGCACATACATCCTGCGCACAACCGGCCTCGGAGCTCTTTGGCTCCAGGCCGGTCGTCGTTCGAAGGGGCCCCGACGGGCGGAGACGGCCTCATACGTGCCGCATTACCCTATAATGGGTTGGATGTAAGAGCACGAGCCGTGTTCACGGCATACGGAATCCCCTTCAGTTCGATCGAAGAGGGCTCGCCCTTCTCGCCTTCCAGGAGGTGCCTATGAAACCGATCCACGTAATGGACCTGACCATCAGGGATGGCCAGCAATCGCTCTGGGCTACGCGCATGCCCGTGGGTGATATGCTCCCCATCCTTCCGGCTATGGACAAGGTGGGCTATTGGGCCATCGAAGCATGGGGTGGCGCTACGTTCGATGCACCGCTCCGCTTCCTAGATGAGAACCCGTGGGAGCGTCTCCGCGCCATCAAGAAGCTCACCCCGCAGACGCCCCTCGCGATGCTCGTCCGAGGTCAGAACCTCGTGGGCTACAAGCATTACTCCAAGGACATCGTCACCCGCTTCATCCATGCGGCGAAGCGCAACGGGATCGACATGTTCCGCATATTCGATGCCCTGAACGACATCCGCAACGTCGTGGACTGCGCGGAAGCTGTCAAGTCGTGCGGTGGGCACTTCGAAGGCGCCATCTCCTACACCATCTCTCCCGTCCACACGCTGGACTCGTACGTGGATTACGCCCTCAAGCTCAAGGAGCTGGGCGCTGATTCCATCGTCATCAAGGATATGGCCGGCCTTCTGACCCCGTATCGCACGGAGCGCATCGTCACGGTCCTTCGCGAGAAGACCGGGCTGCCCATCCACGTCCACTGCCACTACGTAGGAGGTATGGCTCCGGCCAACTTCATCAAGGCGGCGGAAGCCGGTGCAGCCATCATAGACACGTGTTCCGCACCGCTTGCGTTCGGTAACTCGCACCCCTCGGTCGAGATGATGACCGCAGCGCTCAAGGAATCCGGATACGATACCGGGCTCGACCTCGACCTGCTGTTCGAGATCGCTGAGTACTGGGAGGGCGTCCGTGTCCGTTCGCATCACAAGCGCGGCGTGTCCTCTCTGAACCACATGAAGGTCTACTCGCACCAGATCCCCGGTGGCATGATGTCCAACCTGGAGTCGCAGCTGGAGATCCAGCATGCGTCGGACCGCCTCGAAGAGGTCATGCAGGAGATCCCGAAGGTCCGCGCCGAAGTCGGCTTCCCGCCGCTCGTCACACCCATGTCGCAGATCGTGGGTACGCAGGCCGTCCTGAACGTCCTCACCGGCAAGCGCTGGGGCGTGGTCACGAAGGAGATGAAGGACTACCTGGCCGGCTACTACGGCAAGGCTCCCGGTCCCATGGACGAGGAGATCGTCTCCCGCGTCCTGCGTGACACCCCTCGTCTCGAGGATGACATCGCTCCGGGCTCGCTCGTCACGTACTCGTACAAGGATGCTGAGAAGGAGATCGGTGATCTGGCACGCTCCGAAGAGGACGTACTCATGTACGCCCTCTTCCCCAATGAAGCACGTACGTACTTGACCAAGCACCGCGCTACCGAGAGCGTCGATTTCATGCTGGAGGAAGAAGCGAGCGCTACGTATGAGGAGGATTACGTGGACATCAATCAGATCAAGCAACTGATCCAGGCCGTGGAGGAATCGAGCATCGGTGAGATCACCATCAAGGAAGCCGGCTCCGAGATCACGGTCCGCAAGCCCGACGTGGCTGCAGCAGCCGCCGCACAGTCTGCACAGGTACAGGTCTCGCAAGCTCCTGCAGCCCCTGCTGCCGGTGAAGCTGAAGCGACTCCTGCTGCTGATGCAGGTGATCGTCCCGGCACGTGGAAGCCGATCGTCTCGCCCATGGTGGGAACCTTCTACGCGGCACCCGCGCCGGGTGAGCCTCCCTTCGTCGAGGTGGGCGATGAGGTAACCGCTGGTCAGTCCATGTGCATCGTCGAGGCTATGAAGCTCATGAACGAGATCCCGGCGGAGGAGATGTGCGTGGTCCGCGAGGTCTGTCTCGAGGATGCCACGCCGGTCGAGTTCGGAACCCCGCTCTTCTACGTGGAGCCCATCGGCCAAGGCCAAGGAGCCGTTGAATGATGTTCGAACGCGTACTCGTAGCCAACAGAGGGGAAGTCGCCCTCAGGATCGTCCGCGCACTGAAGGAGCTCGGCGTGGAGGCGGTCGTCGCGTACTCGATCGCCGATGCGGATACGCGCGCTGTACTCGAGGCTGACGAAGCGGTCTGCATCGGACCGGCACCATCAGCCCAGTCGTATCTGAGCGCCCCTGCCATCATCTCGGCTGCTCTGACGAAGGGCTGCCAAGCCATCCATCCCGGGTACGGATTCCTGGCGGAGAACGCTGACTTCGCACGCAAGGTGTCCGAGGAAGGACTCGTCTTCATAGGACCGTCCGCCGAGGTCATCGAAGCCATGGGTGATAAGGCTACCGCCCGCGCGACCATGGATCGGATCGGTGTTCCCACCGTCCCCGGCTCCGATGGCTTCGTGGAGACGGTCGAGGACGCTCGTGCTTTCGCTGATGCCGTGGGTTATCCCGTGCTCGTGAAGGCGAGCGCTGGTGGTGGCGGTAAGGGTATGCGCGCCGTCATGGGTCCGGATGAGCTCGAAGCTCAGTACAGAGCTGCTCGTACCGAAGCCGCTAACGCGTTCGGTAACGACGCCGTCTATCTCGAGCGCCTCATCCAGAGGCCGCGTCATATAGAGATCCAGGTCCTCGCGGACACGCATGGCAATGCCATCCACCTCTGCGAACGTGATTGCTCCATTCAGCGCCGTCACCAGAAGCTCCTCGAGGAGGCGCCGTCACCGGCGCTCGATGAGGAACTCCGTCAGCGTATGGGTGAGACGGCCGTCAAGGCGGTCCGAGAAGTGGGCTACGTCAACGCAGGAACCATCGAGTTCCTGTTGGACACCGACGGCAGCTTCTACTTCATGGAGATGAACACCCGTATCCAGGTGGAGCACCCCGTATCCGAGATGATCACGGGCATCGATCTCGTGAAGGAGCAGATCCGCATCGCAGCAGGGGAGCCGATGTCCATAGCTGACGCCGCGCCCTTCTCGCCCGACGGACACTCCATCGAGTTCAGGATCAACGCTGAGGATCCCGCGAAGAACTTCCTCCCGTCTCCGGGCAGGATCACGAAGCTCATGCTCCCCGGGGGCCCCGGAGTCCGAGTGGACACGCACATCTACGAGGGGTATTCCATCCCACCTACGTACGACTCGCTCGTGGCGAAGCTCATCGTGTGGGGTAGGGATCGTGAGGAAGCCATCGCTCGTGGCAAGCGGGCTCTCGAGGAGACCGTCATCGAGGGTATAGCAACTACCATACCGTTCCACCTGGAGGTCCTCGAGCAGGACGCGTTCAAGGAGGGTGCGGTCTATACTGACTTCATCGAAGCGCACATGGATGGCGCTTCCAGCTAGGAGGTTCTCACATGGACGAGGAGATCTACATAGAAGGACTCGGCATCTCCGTCGACGTCGTGCGTACGATCGTGGTCATGGCTGCCGAGAAGGTCGGGGGTGTGGACCGCGTGGCGAGTACGTACACGACGTCCGGCATCTTCTCCGTTCTGACCGGTAAGGGCACCGAGCCTGTGGCAGGTGTGGATGTCCACGTCCAGAATGATGAGCTCTACTTGACCGTGAGGCTCATCGTGGACTTCGGCTACCGGTTCGTGGATCTGGCCAACGACGTGAGGACGGCCGTCGCGGATGCCATCAGGTCACAGCTCGGAGTCCGCGTCGGTGCTATAGACGTGTACATCGAGTCCGTGGTCATCCCGCGGTCCTAGAGGTAGCTCGTGAGAGAACTGGGAGAACGTACACTCGCGCGTGTCCAAGCGCTGCAACTCCTCTTCCAAGCCCATGCTCTCGGTGAGGGTCTGATCGACCTGTTGGCCGAGGAGCGCTATACGCTGGAGAGCGCTCCGTTGTTGGAGTACGCCGACGAGCTGGCTCGGGGCGTCGTGGAGCACACGGATGATATCGACGACCGCATCACCGATGCGGCTGAGAACTGGACCATCGCCCGTATGCCTTCGGTCGACCGTGAGTTGCTCCGGTTGGCCGTGTACGAGATGGTCTACGTGGAGGACGTACCCGTGAGCGTCACGATCAACGAAGCGGTCGAGATAGCCAAGCGGTACGGAACCGACGAGTCGTCCAAGTTCGTGAACGGTGTGCTGGGACGGATCGCGGATGACATCGAAAGCGAGGCCTGAGTGGTCGAACGATACCGGACGTTCGCAGAACTGAGCGATCGTCTCACGCAGATCGCCGATCAGGTGAAGAGCAAGGAGACGTCACTCGAGCATAACCTCGATCTTCTCGACGAAGCGGTGGAGCTCAGCTCCCAGGCGGTCGAGCTGGTCGATAAGGGAGGGTTCACGGATGAGGAGAACGAGAGACTCGCCGAACCCGATGATGCTCCTGATGACGGGGCCGAGGAGGGATAGCATGTCAGAGCGGATACTGGATAGGGTGATCTGCCCCAGTGACCTCAAGTGCTTGACCGAAGAGGAGATGAAGGTGCTCGCCCAGGAGATCAGGGTGGAGCTCATCGCATCGACGTCTGTGAACGGTGGCCACCTGGCTCCTTCACTCGGAGCAGTCGAACTCATCCTCGGAGCTCATCGTGCACTCGATGCACCGATCGACCGCATCGTCTTCGACGTAGGTCACCAATCCTACGCGCACAAGATCATCACCGGCCGCGACGAGCAGTTCTGCAGACTGCGCGTATGCGATGGCCTGTCAGGGTTCCCCAAGCGTGAGGAATCCGAGTACGACACGCACGACGCAGGTCACGCTTCCGACTCGTTGGCGACGGCACTCGGGCTCGCGATCGCTCGCGACCTCGACGGGGGAGACGAGGAGATCCTCGTCATCATCGGAGATGCATCCATCTCAGGCGGCCTGGCGTTCGAGGGTCTGAACGAGATCGGCCACCTGCAGAAGAAGATCATCATCATCCTGAACGACAACGAGATGTCCATCTCGCCGTCGGTCGGTGCGTTCTCGACCTACCTCGCGCACCTGCGCAGCAACCCTGCGTACTTCAAGACACGCGATGGTGCTCAGGAGACCGTCTCCAAGATGGTGCCGTTCGGTGACCGCCTCGTGAAAGGCGCGCTCAAGGCCCGCGATTCCGTCAAGCAGTTCATGGTTCCCGGGATGTTCTTCGAGGAGCTCGGCATCAAGTACTTCGGCCCCATCGACGGTCACAACCTCGCGCTCGTCGAGGACACCGTCAAGCGCGCTACCTGGCTCGATGGTCCGGTGCTCATCCATGCCGTCACCACCAAGGGCAAGGGCTACCTCCCCGCGGAGGAGAGCCCTGAGATCTTCCACGGCGTTGCGCCGTTCGACCCCGGCACCGGTGAGGTCATCAAGTCCAAGGGAGCGGCTCCGTCCTTCACGAGCGTCTTCGCTGATGAGCTCATCAAGCAGGCGGAGAAGGATCGTGGCATCGTGACCATCACGGCTGCCATGCCCGCAGGTACGGGTCTCGACAAGTTCGCCGACAAGTTCCCCGACCGGATGTTCGACGTGGGTATCGCCGAGGAAGCCGCCGTCACCATCGCCAGTGGTCTGGCCTTGGGAGAGAAGAAACCGGTCCTCGCGCTCTACTCGACGTTCCTGCAGCGCGGCTACGACGAGATCATCATCAACGTCTGCCTCCAGGAGCAGCATGTCATCTTCGCGATCGACCGTGCAGGACTCGTAGGGGAGGACGGGCCTACGCACCACGGCGTCTTCGATATGGCCTATCTGCGTCTCATCCCCAACATCATCATCGTGTCGCCTTCGGACGAAGCAGAACTGGCCGATGCCGTCGCGACCGCTGTCGCACATGACGGCCCCATCGCCGTGCGTTATCCCCGTGGCTCCGCTTTCGGCGTGGAGATCCCGGAAGAGCGCACCATCCTCGAACCGGGCGTCTCCCGCACACTGCGGGAGGGTGCTGACGCGACGGTGCTCGCTATCGGCCGGACCGCGCACTTCGCTCTCCAAGCAGCGGATATGCTCTCCGATGACGGTTACGACATCCGCGTCGTGGACATGCGCTGGGTGAAGCCGCTCGACCTCGAGGCCATCAGGGCAGCAGCGGACACACCTCTCATCATCGGAGTGGAGGAGGGCACCCTGCTGGGCGGATTCACCTCCGCTATCTCCGAGGTGCTCGTGGACGAGGGTATCCACACGCCGTTCGTACGCTTCGGGATCCCCGACGAGTTCGTGGAGCAAGGCGCCATGGGTGACCTGCTCGAGCGCGTCGGACTCGCCCCTGGACCGCTCGCACAGCGTATCCGCACCGCCATAGATGAGCAGCGCGCCTCGACGCGAGGTTGATCCGCATGCCTCGCCGGAGGATCGACGTCGAACTCTTCGAGCAGGGGCACTACGATTCGATCGAAGAAGCCACCCGTGCCGTCATGGCCGGTGAGGTGCTGATCGATACGGTGCGCATCACCAAGCCGGGCCATCAGGTCGAAGCAGGTGTTCATCTCACCGTCAACGCTCGTCGTCCGTACGTCTCGCGCGGGGGCGAGAAGCTCACGGGTGCTCTGGAAGATTTCGGGCTCGATATCGCAGGCCTTCACGCGCTCGATGTGGGTACCTCCACAGGAGGGTTCACGGACTGTCTTCTCGCCCGAGGAGTCGATCACGTGACCGCGGTGGATGTGGGATACGGGCAGTTCGCGTGGAAGCTGCGGCAGGATGGACGTGTGTCGCTGCATGAGCGGACGAACATCGTGGACCTCAGGGCGGATGAGCTCGTGCGGCTTGCGGATCTGGTGGTCGCTGATGTCTCGTTCACATCACTCGCGCATATCATCCCCTCCATCTTGGAGCTCGTGACCGCGGTCGCGCGGTTCGTGCTGCTCGTGAAACCGCAGTTCGAAGCTGAGCCTGATGAGATCGGTGAGGGTGGGGTCATTCGGGAGCGCGGTGTGCACGAGCGTGTGCTCGGACGCGTCATCGATGAACTCACGGAACTCGGGCTCGCGGTGGAAGGCGTCACGAATTCTCCCATCAAGGGACCGAAAGGGAATCGGGAGTTCTTCGTGAGTGCGCGTGTCGGATCGGGATCGACCGTGGATGGGAATGCGATAATCGAGGCGGTCGATTCCGCGTGGCAGCTCTAGGAGGAGTTCGGATGAGGGTTCTATTGGTTCCCAATCATGAGTACGCGAAGGCGCGCACCGCAGCGTACGCCCTCTCCGATTGGTTGGAGGAGCGCGGGTTCGAGAGCACCATAGCGCCTGATTACACGGAAGGCACCGTGGTGGACGTGACCGATGTGGGCCTCGTCATCGCGCTGGGTGGTGATGGCACGGTGCTCAGAGCAGGTCGGATCATAGGTATGGCGCAAATCCCGCTGCTCGGCATCAGGTTCGGGAACCTTGGATTCCTCACCGCGCTCGATCACGAGGAGGATTACTACTCCTTCATCGAGGATGCGCTCGCAGGAGAGGTACATATCACACCCCGCTCTCTGGTGGAGGCACGTGTCTATTACGTCTCCGCAGAAGGTGAGCACGGGGAGGAGACCTTCCTCTCGCTGAACGACATCGCCATCAGCCGTGGGGATTCCGGTCGCGTCATCCCGTTCGAGCTCGGGATCAACGGCCTGCGCGTCGCTCGCATGCGCGGGGATGGCATCGTCGTATCGAGCGCCACCGGCTCCACCGGTTACGCGCTCTCAGCAGGCGGGCCTGTCGTCTCGCCCGGATTCAGAGGCCTCATCGTGGTTCCCGTCGCACCGCACACGCTCATGTCGCGACCACTCCTCACCGATCCTTCGGATGTGGTCGAGCTCGATCTGACGGAGCGCTCCGACACCGAGAAGATGGTCTACATGGACGGCGTCCTTGTGGACGTTCCCGGAACCATCCAACGGATCGAGATCCGCAGAGCTGCGGCAGACCTCCCCCTCATCTCCTACGATGAGCACGGGTTCTACCGCACCGCCTCAAAGGTCTTCTTCGGGATCGATCATGCTCGATGAGCTCCACATACACGACCTCGCGCTGATCGACGACCTCTCGGTCTCGTTCTCACCCGGCCTCACGGTGCTGACGGGCGAGACGGGCGCCGGCAAATCCATGATCGTCAACGCGACCACCCTCCTACGCGGAGCACGGGCCGACTCCACCATGGTCCGGGAAGGCGCCGATCACCTGCGTGTGGACGGCCGTTTCTTCACGGGCGATGACGAACTCGTCGTATCGCGCCGTGTCGGATCCGACGGCCGCAGTCGTTGTACCGTGGACGGTTCCATGGCCACGGTCACCGAGCTGGGCGAGAAGGTCGGACCCCTGGTGGAGCTCGCGGGGCAACACGAGCACCAACGACTGCTCGACCCCAAGACGCACGTCGGTTTGCTCGACGCTTGGGCAGGAGAGCGCGTGTCGGGTGTTCTCGCTGAGTACGAGGATGCCTACCGTGCAGCACAGGATGCGCGGGAGGAACTGCGGCGGGTCGAGGAGGGTGTCGATGCGGACCGTGAGCGCTTGGAAGCAGCCCGCGATCTGGTCAGGATCATCGATGGTGTCGATCCTCAGGAAGGTGAGTACGAGGAGCTCCTGGAGAAGATGCCACGGCTCGAGCATGGGGAGGCACTGACCCGGATCTCCGAAGGAGCCTACGAGGCACTCTCCGGTGATGATGCGATACTCGCTGCGCTCGGCTCCATCATGGATGAGCTCGAACGTGCTCGCGCACTGGACCCCGTCTTCGCGGAACATGTAGCTGCGGCGCGGGATGCGCAATCCATCCTCGGTGACCTCTCCTACGAATTGCGGGATTACGCCGATGGGATCGAGTTCGATCCCGATGCACTCGACAGAGCCAACCAACGCCTGGCCGATCTCTCCCGGCTCATGAGGAACCTCGGACCGCAGATATCGGACGTGCTCGCACGTCGTGAGGAGGCTGCACGGCTCATCTCGCTCGTGGACGATCACGATCTCGTGCTCGCGGAGGCACGTCGTACGTGGGGACTGCGTGAGGAGGAGCTCACCGTGGCTGCCGCAGCGCTCACCGATGCGCGCAAGGATGCAGCCGCTGTCTTCTCGACATCGTTGGCGGAAGCCATCCATCGGTTGGAGATGGAGAAGGCGGGGATCTCAATCGGGTTCGAGGACCTGCCGCGGGAGCGTTGGACCGTTGTCGGACCGCATCGTGTGGAATTCCTCTACAGTCCCTCGATCGGCATGGAAGCGCGGCCGCTCGCTCGTATAGCCTCAGGTGGGGAGATATCGCGTGTCATGTTCGCGGTGCTCGACGTCATGGGCGGAGCCGATGATGTCGAGACGATCGTGTTCGACGAGATCGACGCTGGTGTGGGTGGTACAGCCGCACGCGCTCTCGGAGAACGGATGGCCGAACTGGCGCGGAATCACCAGATCATCGTCGTCACGCATCTGGCGCAGATCGCCGCATTCGCCGATCAGCACCTGGTCGTTTCCCGTTCACACGGGGACGGCGGGGTCACTACGGATATCGACGAGGTCACCGGTGATGACCGGGTACTGGAGATCGCCCGGATGCTCTCCGGTGATACATCGGACGCGTCGCGCGAGCACGCGCGGGAACTTCTGGAGCGAGCGAGGGGGTAGGAGTGGATCGAGCAGGCACCATCAAGAAGGATGTGCGCACCAAGAACCTGGTGCCCCGTCTGGTGCCCGGCGATATCGCCGTCATCGATCATGCTGACATGGACCGCGTCTCAGCGGAGTCCCTCGCATCCACCGGCATCGTAGCCGTGGTGAACGCATCCAAATCCATCACGGGGCTCTATCCGAACGTGGGCCCGCGCATCCTGATCGAATCCGGCATCACGCTCGTGAACGACGTAGGTCGGGAGACCTTCGACGAGCTCGTGGAAGGTGAGCGCGCCGTCATCTCCGGTGGGAACATCATCATGGACGGCCGTGTGGTCGGATCAGGTGAGGTACTCACACTGGAGCGCGTGGAGTCACTCATGTCATCCGCGCAGACGGAGCTGGATACGCGACTCGACTCGTTCACACGCAACACGTTGACCTATCTGGATGACGACCGTGACATCCTGCAGCACGAGATGTGGATCCCACCCACCGACATCAGGATCAGAGGCAGGCAAGCACTGATCGTTGTCAGGGGTTACGACTACAAGGAGGATCTGCGAGCGCTCCGTGCGTACATCGCGGAGATGAAGCCGATCCTCATAGGAGTGGACGGCGGCGCGGACGCGCTGCTCGAGGAGAAGTATAAGCCCGACATCATCATCGGTGACATGGACTCGGTTTCGGACCGCGCGCTCGAGTCAGGTGCCGAGATCATTGCCCATGCGTATGCGGACGGTAGTTGCCCTGCAGCGGAGCGCCTCGATCGCCTGGGAGTGGAATGGACGTCCTGGGCTCTCTCGGCGACCAGTGAGGACCTCGCGTTGCTCCTCGCGTACCACAGCGGCGCAGATCTCATCGTAGCGGTGGGTACGCATGCTAACCTGATCGAGTACCTGGACAAAGGCCGTCAAGGAATGGCCTCGTCGTTCCTCGTGAGACTCAAGGTGGGCGAGAAGCTCGTGGATGCCAAGGGAGTGAACAAGCTCTACCACACGGCACCATCGCTGAAGCACGCCATCCCCGTCCTTCTCGCCGCGATAGCAGCTATCGGGGTCATCGTGATGACATCCGACGTGCTGAGGAGTTCGCTCCGTCTCGTCCTCCTGTCCATCCGCAGTTATCTGTTCAGTTAGGGTCGTATGTATAACCTCAGGTATCACATCATCTCGATCGTGGCCATCTTCCTGGCACTCGCTGTGGGAGTGCTGCTCGGTGCTGCCATCGGTGGGAGTGAGACGTTACGCACCACGTCGAACACGCTGGTCACGCAGCTCCAGAAGAACTTCGATGATCTTTCGAAGGAGCGGGATGCGCTTCAGGCGGATCTCACGACGTCCCAGAGGTTCTCGAGCACGCTCGCCCAGAACTGGATGGCCGATCGCCTCGCGGATCGCAGGATCCTCCTGCTCACGGATGCAGCACTGGGTACGAGCGCTCAGCGTGCGGATGAGATCGTGAAGGCTTCCGGCGGCACGCTCGTGACGCTGTCGTTGAGTGATGCCGGCTTGGGTCTGGATGACGAGGAGACGGTGGTCGCCATCCGCGAGCTGCTCGGGCTCGCGCCGAACGCGGACGTCGAACAAGCGGTCCTCACACGCCTTGTGAAGGAATGGACCGCTGAGCCGCTCGATCCGGATGCGGATGACGGCGTGGTGACGCTGCCTGTTCCTACGGCGCCCACGACGGAAGCCGCACAACCCTTCGTCGTGCCGAGCGATGCCACGACTCCTGCAACTACCGAGACCGACACCGCTGAGACCACCGAAAGCGCCGACCCCAGCCTCACGCCCGTACCTCCTGTGACCGGCGCTGCGACTCCCACCACCCCCACGACGCCGGCGCTACCCATCCCGCCCGTACCTGAAGAGGATGACGAATCACTCTCCGTGAAGGAACGTGAGCTGACTATCCTCATGGAGGAGCGTGGGATCTTCGATATGTCCGGTGATCCTCGCACTATGGCGCCCATAGACGGGGCGATCAACATCGCGATCGACGACACGTCGTACGATCCCGACCAAGTAGCGCTCCAGATCGCATCGGCGCTTCTCGGCGAGAGGGTCCCGACCGTCAACAGTCAGTTCTCGGCAACCGATGACAAGCTCATCAAGGAAGGTCAAGCCCGAGGCTTCCCCAGCATGACGGGGATGGACACGACGATCGGTGCCTACGGGATCGTGGCGCTCCTCACGGGAGCCGAGACGGGGACGTACGGTCTTCCGGGTCAGGATCCGTATCCGCCCGTGCCCGGTCCGGTCGAGACCGCTGATGATGAGGATGCGGACGGAGCCGCCTGAGTCGGACTCAGCGATCGAGCCTCTTGATGTCCACGTACTGACGGAAGCGGTGGAGGAATCCGCCGATGCTGCGTCCTGTAGCTACCGATGTCATGTCCGTAGCTACTTCGTGGACCCGATATCCTGCCCGAATCGCATCTATGGTGGTCGCGATATCCACTCCGTAACCTGAAGCGAACGGCACGACCGCCTCGAAGCACTCCTTCGTGAGAGCGCGTTGCCCTGAGAGGGGAGTGGTGAGCTCGACCTGTGTGCCGACCGCGTCCTGGATGGTCGCGAGGGCGAGCCGCTTCACGAAGCCGAATCCACCCGAACCCTCGGTCGCGGCGAACGTGGCGATCGCCATATCGCACTCATCGTCCAAGATCGCATCCACGAGCGGGGCGATGCCCGAAGCGGTGGAGCCGAGGTCGGCGTCGAGCAGCACCACGATGTCGACATCACGGACCGTTGGAGCCACGCGGTTGAGCGCGCCACCTTTACCGGCATGCTTCCCGCCCATGACGACCGCGCCTGCATCACGAGCAGCCTGAGCGGTCCCGTCTCCCGAGCCGTCATCGGCGACGATGAACGTCACCTTCCCTCGGGCTCCGAGCGCCTCGCGAGCAGCTTCGATTGTGGAAGCGATGAGAGCTTCCTCCTCGTATGCAGGCATGAGCACCGTGATGCGGATGATGACACCTCCCGAAGTCCGTTCAGATGATGGTACCCCGTGGAGTGGGGATCCGTGTTCGTGGTAGAGTTCTACGGATGGAAGGAGAGTCGGAACCTCGATGTCGAGTATCGCAGCATTCCTCATAACGCTCGTAGCTGGTGTGGCGGTACCCATAGTCGTCATGATCTTCGTGATATCCGAACTCGAGAGCAAGGGCACCCGTCAGGAGAACTACCGAGGCAACAGCGTCTACCGCGGTCTCGGTGTGGTGTGGCCCATCTGGAGCGCCTCGCTCGTGGTGGCGTTCCTCGCGATCGTCGAGGCAGGATACACACCCCCTGAGCATCTCGTCTTCCTCGCACAAGGAGCGCCTCTGGTCATAGGCTCGTGGGTCTTCGGTGAGATCGATGACAGCCTCGGTACCGAGGAGCATCGTGGGTTCAAAGGACATCTCCGAGCGCTCTTCAGCGGCCGCATCACCACCGGTATCGTCAAGATAGTAGGCATCGGGCTTCTCGCCCTCTACACCGCTTGGGTCATCACACCGGTTTCGCTGCCGATGGCCGAGCGCATCCTCACCATCGTGCTGGGTGCCACCACGATCGCCTTCATGGCGAACATGGTGAATCTCTTCGACCTGCGGCCGGGGCGTGCGATGAAGGTGTACATCCCGATCGTCATCCTCGCAGGTGCTGCGTTCGGGTTGTTCCGTTGGGCCGGCATGAACAACATGGATACGCTGGCCATCGTCCTCGCGGCGCTCGGTCCGGTGATGGCCGTGTGGAGTCGTGATGTGGCCGAGCAGGGCATCCTGGGTGACGCAGGTGCGAACGCCATGGGTGCCTGTGGAGGATTCCTCCTCGTAGCGGCACTGCCTCTGCCGGGGCTGGTCGTGGCATGCGCGCTCACCGTGCTGGTGAACGTGCTGGGAGAGCGTGTCTCGTTCACCCGTGTGATCGCATCCGTGCCCGTTCTCAAGATGCTCGACGAGCTCGGCCGGCGGGATATCTGAGCATCCTGTCGCGGTGTGAGAAGGGCCCCGGTTAGCGTTACAATGGTTACCCAGCAGAGTGATCACCACGAATCACGGATGGAGCTGGATCAACCCTATGACAAAGTATGTATTCGTTACCGGTGGAGTCGTATCGTCGCTGGGTAAGGGCATCACGGCGGCCTCG
>CAYVBA010000010.1:0-33037 GCA_964448475.1 uncultured Coriobacteriales bacterium | reverse complement strand
ATAACTTGACATAACATATATTATCGAGTTTTTGGGTCTGATTAACGAGAGGGATCTCACCTGTGTGTTCGCTCCACAGGGTCTTCCACCTATCCCTACCTGTAACAACGTTACAGAATCGATTCTAAGACCTTTTGACGACTGCTGCCATACCTGAGGTCATTGGAATCGCGCACTCATGAGCGATCGGTGTCGTTTCGGACTCCGGATCGCGGTCACCACGTGACAGCTTCTCATCAGAATCAGTTCCGTCGATGCTTCCCGGATCCGACTCCGTAAGTTTCTGACATCTCACCGTATCGATCCTATCTTCCGGACTCATACCGTTCAGTTACACGAACAGCTGCCGTCATCAGACAGTGATCGCTCCGCTGCGGGTCCGGGTGCACCATCGCTACCTCTTAGACGATCATCTGTCCGAAAGCTTCGGGGTTTATCGCCCGGTGATTCAGGATGCCAATGAATATGGGGCCTCTCCCGATTGCTCGGTTGAGACCCCATATATTGTAGCCATATAAACTAATATTATTGTTCTATCGGGCAACTCGGATCGCGATCGGCCAATTCGGGCCGCTCGTTGAAGAGATCGGTCAAGTAGCGCGAGATCGTCGTAGCCGCGATGGCTCCATCAGCTGCTGCCGTCACGAGCTGACGCAGATTCTTACCGCGAACGTCGCCGGCCGCATACACTCCAACCGTTTTGGTGTTCATCTCGGTGTCCGTGATCACGCCGCCGTCCTCGCCTATGTCGGCCAGACCCTCGAGCAGTCCGGACTCCGGCGTGTAGCCGGTGAAGACGAAGACTCCGAAGTCGCCGGGCGAATCGGCCTCGATGATCGTCTCCTCGCCCGTCTTGTTGTTCCTAAGCACCATGCGCTCCATGGCATACTCGCCATCGACTGACACGATGTTGGTGTTGTAGAGCACCTCCACCTTGTCATGGTCGATCGTAGGACGATACACGCCCTCTGCGCAGGAGAAGCGATCCCTACGGATGATCATGGTAACTTTGGATGCGAATCTGGTGAGGTAGAGTGCCTCCTCAGCAGCAGCGAAGCCGCCACCTACTACATAGACGGGCTTGTCTTTGAAGAAACCACCGTCACACGTCGCACAGTAGCTGATGCCACGACCGCGAAATTCATTCTCGCCCTCGAATCCAGCCATACGAGGGTTAGCACCTGTGGCCACGAGAACGGTATGAGTCTTCACGTCACCTTGATCCGTCTTGACGATGCGGATCGCGTCATCATCGGTCAGTTCGATACCGGTGACGTATGCATTGAGGAACTCGGTCCCGAATTCGCGGGCCTGGCGCTCCATGGTTTCGATAAGCTCGATACCCGAGGTGCGGTACACACCCGGATAATTGACGATCTCCGACGTGATGGAGATCTGTCCGCCCATGAGCCCTTGTTCGACGAGAAGGACACGGTGCTTGGAGCGAGCGGCGTACAGACCGGCAGAGAGACCGGTCGTGCCTCCGCCGATGATAACTATGTCGTACATATCGTGTTCGGGACCTGCCATCGGGTCACACCTCTTCTTTACGTTCGCTTTTCGTTGGTTCGGTTACGAGAGCCGTCTCATTAGGTACCCCTTCGAGCATCCCTTCAGCAGCAGGGGCTCCTGAGGGTGCTGCATCAGGCTCACTGTACACATATGGATCCTTGGGAAGGATGAGGTTCAAGATGATACCGAAGAGCGCGGATGCCGCCATGCCTGGCAGAACGTAGTGCTCGCCGAGCGGGATCGTGATACCCGTGGTCTCCATCCCGACGCCGATTATGATGACGGACGAGACGATCATGAGCACTCTGTTACGGGAGAAGTTCACACGGTTGCTCACGAGCATGCGCAGACCGTTCGAAGCGATGAGACCGAAGAGGAGCAGCGACACACCACCCATGACAGGAACCGGGATGGATGAGATGACCGCTTCTACTTTGGGGATGAAACCGCCGATCACGAATGCCATGGCGCCCGCATACCAGAAGACCTGCGTGCTGTAGACCTTGGTGACGGACATGACACCGATGTTCTCGGCGTACGTGGTCGCAGGCGTACCGCCGAGGAAGCCGGCAACCGTGGTCGCGAGACCGTCGCCGAAGAGCGACTGCGGAAGCATGTCGTTGTAGTCCTTACCGACCACTTCCCCGACCACGAGAAGGTGCCCGATGTGCTCGATGATGACCACGAGTGCGACCGGCGCGATTATGAGGATCGCTCCGATATCGAACGTCGGATGATGGAGCTGCGGGAGGCCTATCCAATGCGCATCCATGATGGGCTGGAAGTCCACGAGTCCCATGAGGGCAGCAGCTATGTATCCAACGATGATGGAGAGCAGGATGGGGATCGTGGAGATCATCCCACGGAAGAAGCTCGAGAAGATGATGGCTGACATGAGGGTGACGAGCGCCACTATGAAGCCATCGCTGACGAAGGTCTCCCCTCCCGAGTAGAACGCCATACGGACGGCGGTACCGGAAAGGCCGACACCGATGACAACGATGACGGCAGCGACGAGCTCGGGCGGCAGAACTCGATGGATCCATGCTGAGCCAGCTACTTTGAGGATGCCTGCTACGACCATATAGACGAAACCGGCGACGACGATACCACCGAGCGCCGCATCCAGCCCTTGGCTCGCCCCGACCACCAGGATGGGGCTGATGAACGCGAACGACGACCCCAAGTAGCTCGGGATCTTACCGCGCGTGACGAGCAGGTACAGGATGGTTCCGATACCGGAGCACATGATCGCCAACGAAGGCGAGAGACCCGTGAGGATCGGAACGAGGACCGTAGCACCGAACATGGACATGAGGTGCTGGAGTGCGAGGGGTATCGCGTGACCTACCGGAACTCGGTCATCGACACCTATGACCCGATCTGCCATATGAGGTCCTTCCGCTGGAAGGCCCCGCGGACGGGGCCTTCGTTGACGACTTTTCTAACTGATGACAAAACGCTTTAATTCAGCAGGAATGCTACCACGAACGCTGCTGCTGCAACCCACATGAGCGGCTTGATGTCTCGGATGCGGCCGCTGAAGATCGCGACGATGATGTAGGAAACGAATCCGAGACCGATACCGTTGGCGATCGAGTAAGTCAATGGGATGCCGATGATCGTCATGAACGCAGGGAACGCCTCGACGAAATCGCTCCAGTCGATTTCCGTCACACCACTGATCATCAGGTATCCGACCATCACGAGCGCACCAGTGGTTGCCGGGGCAGTAACGATTGCGATGAATGGCGAGAGGAACGCGGCAAGTACGAACAACAGAGCGGTGATGAGGGATGCGAGACCCGTACGAGCGCCATCAGCCGCACCAGCGGAGGACTCGACGTATGTGGTGATTGAAGAAGCACCCGTCAGACCACCGACTGCGGCCGCTGCGGAGTCGACGAGTAGGATCTCCTTGATGTTCTCGATCTCGCCCTTCTCGTTCACGAATTCACCGGTGCGACCGACTGCGAAAGCAGTACCCATAGTGTCGAAGAAGTCACTCATGAGAAGCGAGAAGGCGAAGATGAGGAGTGTGGGGTTGATGAGCGCCTGCACGATGGCCATGCCGTTGCCGTCAGGCGTCTGCTGGAACGGAGCACCGAACGAGCTGAAGTCGAGACCGAAGGACTCGAACTGAGGGAACGGAGTCACGCCGAGCGGGAAACCGACGAGGACAGCGACGATGATGCCCCAGAGGATCTCTCCTTTGACACGAAGAGCATAGAGCAGGATCGTGACGATGATGGCGATGAACGCGACTATCACGATGGGGTCGGTCACCTGGCCCATCTTCACGAGAGTCGCCTCGTCAGGAACGACGATACCACCGCTCTTGAGGCCTATGAACGTGATGAAGATACCGAGGCCGACACCGATTGCTTTACGGAGTGACTCGGGGATCGCAGCCATAATGGCTTCGCGGAGCCCCACGAGGACGAGCGCGAGGATGACGATACCTTCGATGAAGACGACGGCCATGGCTACTCGCCAGTCGACGTTCTGTCCGATTGCTAGACCAAAGGCTACGACGGCGTTAATACCCATGCCCGATGCGAGTGCGAGCGGGCGGTTAGCGAGAAGACCCATGAGCGCAGTCATGACAGCAGCGCCGAAACACGTAGCGGTCAGTGCGGCGTTGAAGGGCACGCCGGCCTCTGCGAGCATCGCTGGGTTCACAGCGACGATGTACGCCATCGCGAGGAAGGTGACCAGTCCCCCTCGTACCTCCGTACCTACGCTGGAGCCACGCTCCGAGATACTGAAGAATCGATCCATCTCACGCATTCCTTTCTCCGACGATGCTATTTAGAGGCGTTCGAGACGCCGCTGGAACCGAAACCACCCACACCGCGTTCAGTACGATCGAGATCCTCGACGACCGTCAAGGTGACCTCAGGTACGGGGGTGATGACGAGCTGAGCGATCCTATCACCCTTCTCGAACCGCAAGGTCTCATGTGGGTCGAGATTGACGACGGCTATGCGGACTTCGCCGCGGTATTGACTATCTATGAGGCCGGGTGTGTTGATGAGTGTGAGGCCTTGTCTGTAGGCCGTACCGCTCCGCGGAAGTACGAGTCCTGCGTAACCTGCAGGGATCGCGATAGCGAGACCCGTGGGTATCAGAGCGCGCTCGAACGGAGCGAGATCGAAGGATTCGGAGCATGCCAGATCGAGACCTGCATCTCCTGGATATGCGTAAGCTGGTGTGGTGACCGAGGGGTCGAGCTTCTGTAGCGGGACTCGGATGCCACTTCCGCTCACAGGAGGTTCCTCAATTCCGAGTTGAACTCATCGAGGTCCTGGAAGTCCTTGTAGACGGAGGCGAATCTGACGTAAGCGACTTTGTCCAGATCGCGCAACCTGACGAGGACCATATCACCGAGATCCTGGGACTGCACTTCGTTCTTAAAGTTGTTGCGGAGGTCGGATTCGATATCGGATACGAGATTCTCCAGCTGCTCCATAGTGGTGTTGCGCTTGGAGGTCGCTGCGACGAGTCCACGTAGAAGCTTCGCTCTGTCGAACGGCTCTCGTGTTCCGGATCTCTTAACGACTTGAAGAGGTGATTCCTCGCGTCGTTCGTACGTGGTGAAGCGCTCGTTGCACTCGAGGCATTCACGGCGGCGTCTTATGGCATCCCCGAGCTCGGAAGAGCGGGAATCTATGACCTTGGATTCTAGATGCCCGCAATTTGGACAGCGCATAATCCTCCACATGACGTTGACTATGTGAGATTAGCACACAACATCTAGTGGTGTGGCAGCTATCCGGATGTTATCTGGTTGTAAACGCTGAGAGAAACGGATGTCAGGCGGACGGCACGGTAATGGGCAGACCGATCGGTAGCATGCTGTAGGCGTCCAGAGCGTTCTTCTTGATGATCCAGTTCCGGGTCTCATCGTAATCACCGGATGGAAGCATGTGTGCTGAGGTGATGCTCTCGAGAGAATCACCCGGCTGGATCATGATGCCGACGGTGGCGATGGCGTTCCCAGAGTCATGGGCTGCCTGGGTAGTCGGTCCTACGACGAGTACGGCGATGAGTATGAACGCGAAGATGCTAGCCAGGACTCCCATGATGAGACGTGCGTCTATGGCTAGGTCGGACAAAGGAAGGTCCGAGCCCGCGGTGTTCCTGGGCTTGAACGGATGGATATCCTCGATCAGTTCGAGGTGACGATTGGTACGTAGATCGCGTGCTGTCGACTCGTTGTACATGGATGACCCTTCTTCCCTTGCCTTCCGACATCGTGGAAGTTACGCGCATCGACGGACATCAAATGAATGAGAACGTGTGTTCGTATACAGTGTACACGAAGGGTTATTCGATTCAAGTGGATTAGGAAAGGAACGAACATACGTTTGGAGTATCGGGGAATCTATCGTACAATGGTCGGAACGACGAGATGAAAGGTGTTGCCATGTCGAAGCCGGATCTCACCGAGCGCCAGCAACAGATACTCGATTTCCTGGTCGATGAAGTCCGCAAGCGTGGTTATCCCCCGAGTGTCCGTGAGATCGGAGAAGGAGTAGGACTCTCCTCCCCTTCCACCGTCCACAATCATCTCGCGAACTTGGAGAGCAAGGGCTATATCCATCGTGACCCTTCCAAGCCCCGTGCAATAGAGATCGATCCTGGTCTTCTCGCCGCTCCGGTAGCGTCTTCCGTGGACCTCGACCGTGAGATCGTCACGCTCCCACTCGTCGGGCAGGTCGCAGCTGGTGCACCTATCGTGGCAGAGCAGAACATCGAAGACCGGATCATGCTTCCTACGAAGCTCATCGGAGATCTGGGATCCTTCATGCTCGAGGTTCGCGGTGATTCGATGATAGATGCCGGCATACTCAGCGGAGACTACGTCATAGTCCGTGAGACGCCCACTGCCCGTAACGGAGAGATCGTCGTCGCCCTGATAGATGATGAGGCGACGGTGAAGACGTATTATCGTGAGTCGGACAGGATCCGTCTTCAGCCTGAGAACGAGAGCATGGATCCCATCTACGTCACGGATCCCCGTATCCTCGGAGTCGTGATCGGACTGTTCAGAGCTCTGTGATTCGAAGGGACCTCGCTTGGAGGACAGAATCGAGGAGACACCCGATGGCCGGGTGCTCATCAACGGTGCTGAGGTAGTCGTAAGGCGCCAGGAACGTCTTCATCTCATAGATTCGCTCAGAGGTGTAGCCATCGTCATGATGGTCTTCTTCCACCTCTTCTACAGCATGATATACCTTTTCGGATTCGACCTGACGTGGTTCTCCCCGCCCTTCTCGACCATATGGCAGTTCATCATCGCTTCGATGTTCGTAGGGATCGCGGGTTTCTCGTCCAATCTCTCCCACTCCAACGCGGGACGTGCACTGAGACTGTTCTCCGTCGCGATCCTCATCACGGTCGTCACGTGGGTCGCCTCTGTGGATACACCTATCAAGTTCGGCGTCATCCATTGTCTCGCGGTATGTACCTTCGTCTATGCATTGGTAGAACCGGCGCTTAAGAAAGTGGACCCGCGGATACTCGCGGTTGTGGCTCTCTATATGTATTACATGACGTACTCCGTGCAGGACGGGTTCCTCACACTGGCACCCTCCGTACATGTCATGCTTCCTCAGTCACTCTATTCGACTCAGTTCCTCTTCTGGCTCGGCTTCCCTCATGAGAGGTTCGCATCGGGTGACTACTTCCCGCTCATGCCCTACTTCTTCATGTTCCTCTTCGGTGCTGCACTCGGGATGATCGGATCGAGGGAAGGTTACGCTTCCGTGCTGTACAAGGGGCGATCGGGAGTTCTCGGCTTCCTCGGGAACCACAGCTTAGCTGTCTACCTCATCCATCAACCGATCATCATCGGGATCCTGTTTCTCATCACCATGTGATCCCTACTCCGGATCGACGTCGCAGAAGTCATCGATATAAGGCTCCAGTTGATCCTTGAAGCTCTGGGGGACTTGAACCGTCATACGGACGCCATCCGGCAAGTACTCCTTGTTTATGACACGTGCCTGTTCGTGGATCGTACTGGAGAGACCGCCTTGGTCGAAGGGGATCTTGATGCAGAGCGTGGAAGATTGTGCCGCTGCAGCGGTCGATATCGCTTTGATCAGTTCATCGAGGCCATCTCCCGTCTGTGCCGAGACGAAGATCGCGTGAGGATAGCGCTCCTTCATCCCACGCAGTTGGTCCTCGTCGAGAAGGTCGATCTTGTTATAGACATCGATGGTCGCGATGTTCGCTGCACCGATGTGGGAGAGCACGTCCTCGACCGAGCGAGCTTGCATGCGGTGCTCATCCGAGCTGATATCAGTGACTCTCAGGATCAGATCGGCGCTTGCGGCTTCCGCGAGGGTGGACTGGAAGGACTCCACGAGCGTAGTGGGAAGTTTCTGGATGAAACCGACCGTGTCGGTGAGGGTCACTTGTCTACCCTCGGGAAGAACGAGCTTCCTCGTCGTAGGATCGAGTGTCGCGAAGAGCTGGTCGTGAGCGAATACCTCGGATCCGGTCAGGGCATTCAGAAGCGTACTCTTACCCGCGTTCGTGTATCCAGCGAGGGCGACTCTGAACACCGGTGACCCGTGCCTCCGCTTGCGCTGCACTTCGCGCGATCCTGCGAGCTCCTTGAGTTCACGTTTCAGTTGAGCTATACGCTTGCGGATGAGACGTCTGTCGACCTCGAGCTGAGTCTCACCCGATCCGAAGCGGGACCCGATCCCTCCTCGAATCTGCTCTGTCGCGAGGTGCTCCCACATTCCGCGCAGTCTCGGGTAGAGGTATTCGAGTTGTGCGAGTTGTACTTGAACCCTACCCTCACTCGTCTTGGCGTGCATTCCGAATATGTCCAGGATGAGGGCGGTCCTATCTATCACCTTCACATCGTGGCCGAGCGCGTTCTCGAGGTTGGCTTGTTGAGAGGGAGAGAGCTCATCGTCGAAGATCACCACGTCGACCTTGAGTGTCTTCACGAGGTGCTGGATCTCTTCGGTCTTACCCGATCCGATGAAGGTCTTCGGATTCGGAGTATCGAGTTTCTGCGTGACGCGACCCACAACCGCAGCTCCTGCTGTATCAGCGAGTCGCCCGAGCTCATCGAGAGAGCTCTCTATGGGCCAGCGGGTATCACGCCACTCGACACCTACGAGGAGCGCGCGTTCCTGGGCGATCTCCGTGGTGTAGGGACGATCCTCTGAAAGAATACTCATGATCCTCCGACTATATCCAGCGCCCTCTCGAGCGTCTCTTGCTGAGTGAGCTCCGTGACGTCGATCCAATGCTCCACGTTCCTGCGGAACCACGTCAGTTGCCGCTTAGCGTAACGGCGAGAAGCCTGTTGCACTTCGCGCACAGCGAGCTCCATGTCCTTCTCGCCACGGATGACCGGCAGGAACTCCTTGTACCCGATAGCCTGAAGTGCCGTGAGGGCGTCCTCGAAACCAGCATCCATGAGCCCGGATATCTCTTCGAGAAGGCCTGATTCGATCATAGTCATAACGCGCGCATCGATCCTTTCGTAGAGGAGAGCGCGATCCATGGTCAACCCGATGAGCGTATGAGGATAGCGAGCCGGAACCTCATGACGCGTGTGAGCCCGGTCTGCATAGGATTCTCCGCGCTCATGCATCTCGAGAGCTCGTATCACCCTCCGGGTATTGCGAGGATGGATGAGCTCGGCACTCCGGGGATCCTTCGACTCCAGGATCGCATGTACGGCATCGGGACCTTCGACTTCGGCGAGAAGTTCGAGTTCATCTCTAAGTTGAGAGTTATCCTGACCTCCAGGAAGGAACTCGAGTTCGTTCAGTGCCGCATCGACGTAGAGTCCGGTGCCACCGCAGAGGATCGCCCGCTTGCCTCTCGTGTGGATATCGTCTATCACGCCACGCGCATACGTCTGGAACAGGGCTGCGGAGTAAGGCTCATCGATTTCGGTGAGATCGGTCCCGTGGAGGACGATGTCATGGGGTATGGTTGTACGCTTTGCGGTTCCTATGTCCATGCCGCGATAGACCTGCATCGCATCTGCTGAGATTATCTCACCATCGAGCTCTCTCGCGAGTGACTCCGCGAGGTCTGACTTCCCTACCGCTGTCGGGCCTACGACTGCGAGGACATATCGTCGCATGCCATCTCTCCTATGAGATACCACGTGTGTGCATAGGTGATAACGACGTCACGGATGGTGCCTACTATCGCGGCGAGCTCGAGATCGGATGGAAGCGGCACGTGCACCGTCTGGTTCTTCGGAGACTTACCTACGAGCATCCGATCATCGCGCTTGGATGTCCCCTCGAAGAGCACGGGCAAACGAGCCCCTGTATCCTTCTCGTTTTTGTGGAGCGCTGACCGCTGGATCACGGCGACGAGACGATCGAACCGTTCCTGGATCACCTCACGCGGAGTCTCATCCTCGAGTCGAGCTGCAGGCGTGCCTTCACGCTTCGAGTAGATGAACGTGAATGCCTGGGAGTAGGACATGTCCTCTGCGAGCTTCAAGGTCTCCTCGAAGTCCTCTTCGGTCTCTCCAGGGAAGCCCACGATGATATCCGTTGACAGCGCTATATCTGGGACCGCCGCTCTGATACGTGCTACGAGATCACGGTATTGCGCATTGGTGTACGTGCGGTTCATCGCTCTGAGGATGCGATCGGAACCGGCTTGAACCGGAAGATGAAGCTGAGGCATGACAGCAGGGATCGTGGCTATGGCATCGATGGTCGCAGGACTCAGGTCCTTCGGGTGGCTCGTCGCGAATCTGATCCGCTCGATACCCGTATCGGCGACTGCATGGAGCAGCTCCGCGAATCGAGGCTCGCCGTAAAGATCGCGCCCGTACGAGTTCACGTTCTGCCCGAGCAGGGTAATCTCCAGAACACCATCGGTTACGAGCTGTCGAGCTTCCTCGACCACCGATTCGAGCATGCGTGAACGCTCTCGTCCACGTACGTACGGGACGATGCAGTAGGTGCAGTAGTTGTTACAACCGAAGGTGATCGGAAGCCATGCCTTGTACGCCACATCACGGCGGGACGGCAGATCGGTCGAGAAGCTCTCGGAGCTTTCCGTTACCGAGACCTGCCTCCCCTCCCCACCCCTACTCGAAGCTATGAGGTCGATCACTTCGGAGATCGTCTGGGTTCCGAATACGACATCCACATTGGGAAGACGCTCGAAGAGCCCCTCAGCATCACGCTGTCCGATGCAACCACCGACGGCTATGGTCCTGAGGCCGGATGCGGGATCCGGAAGGTTCTTCATGGATGCTATGCGCCCGAACACCCGGGTATCCGCTGCTTCTCGAACACAGCAGGTCATGTAGACGACGATGTCAGCAGTATCGGGATCCGCGTCGAGGAGTGCACCTCGCTCTTCGAGCATCCCGGAAACGCGTTCCGTATCATGCTCGTTCATCTGACACCCGAAGGTCTGGACGGAATATGTGAGCCCGGCGAGATCTCGGAGCATCAGGAGAGGTTCCCCATCGTGTCGAACTCGGGCGAGAGGATCCGATCATGCACGATGATGCTCAATCTGAGTGCTGTCCTCTCGGAGTCACCGATCATGATGCGCGAGAAGGAAGGGGTGAACGAGATATCGATACCCTCCGGTACGAGGAACCCGCGGGCTACCGCTATAGCCTTGATGGACTGATTGAGCGCGCCGGCCCCGATGGACTGGAGTACGACCGGCTTCCCATCCTTGACGAGTCCAGCGATGGCGCCAGCGACCGAGGCAGGAGCTGACTTCGATGAGACTCTCAGATATTCCATGGGAGTTCCTTGCTGCGTTAGATTCGGCATTTCAGCTACATCAATCTTCTTTGGTTATATCGAGCGTGACGGTGATCCTATCACCGCGGACCCTGACTTTAGGTGATTGTCGCAGATTAAGGAAGTATTTGCTCGAGATATCGTCGAAAGCTTCCTCGATACGCCGAGAGAACGACTCGAGGTCCTCACGTGCCACCTTGAGCCCACGGGCGTCTTGAGTCAGATCCGCAGGTGTTGCATCAGCTGCCACGATTCTCTTGCGAGCATCCTTGAGGAGTGGTCTGAGAGGCATGATGGAGCCTGCGAGGATCCTATGAGCGGTACGTTCCGAGATCTCGAGACCGAGTCCCTGGGCGAGCGAGGTGAGCTCGTCAGCCCCGGAGGCATAGGCGAGTCTCTTGGTGAGACCGACCGAGCTCACATCATCGTTGAAGAGGACATCGGTCATGCTGACCGAATCCTTCGCATCGTGATAGAGGGTCGCCACGATCTCAGCCGGACTGCCCATGTAGACGTCCATCGAAGAGGCGTGCTCGTGTGCGAACTCGATGACGCTCCGAAGGATGTTGCGAGGCCCGTGGAACGCGTATCCACTCGCCTCCTCGTCATCCTCATGCAGAGTCGGCCAGGTGGATTGATCCGATCGCTCGGAGAGGGAGTCCGTGTCGCTCATGATCGCGAGTGCTGTCCCTAGGCCGACACCCGTAGCGGCGATATCAGCTCGCTCGACGTTCTCACGGATGGCGTAGAGTGCCATCCCACGGCCATGTATGCCCCAACGGTCGGTGATCATCGTATCGAGCTTGGAGGTCACGCGTGGTTCGAAGACATGATCCACGTGGGATTGCGGTATTCCGTCACCATCGTCGATACAGATGAGATGTCTCTTCTCGCCCTCCTTGTGAGTGGCGAGGTAGATCGTGGAGGCGTTCGCGTCGCGTGAGTTCCTGAGGATTTCGACCACGATATCCTCCGTGCAGCGGATGTCGTGCTTCGCTTGGCGACGCTCGGCCTCATGCGCACGGAGACGAACGAAACCGTCTCCGAGGTCGCTCTCCACCCTGAGGTGGGCCTCCCCGGAGACGGTCTTGATGAAATCGATCAGATCATGCTGTTCGGACATCGTATCCATCACTACTTGGCGTAATCGACCGATCTGCTTTCACGGATGACGACGACCTTGACCTGACCCGGGTACTCCATCTCATCCTCGATGCGACGGGAGATGTCGTGGGCCAGTACGGTGGATTCAGCATCCGAGATCTGTTCGGGCTTGACCATGACGCGGATCTCACGACCTGCCTGCATGGCATACGTACGCTCCACGCCGTTGTAGGAATTCGAGATCTCCTCGAGCTTCTCGAGCCTCTTGATATAGGACTCAGCGCTCTCCCTACGAGCACCCGGGCGCGATGCTGAGATCGCGTCAGCTGCTTGGACGAGGAAGTCGAGGACACTCGAGGGCTCGACGTCGAAGTGGTGCGCCTCGATGGCGTGGACGATGTGCGGAGCCTCACCGTGACGGCGGCAGATGTCAGCACCTATGACGGCGTGCGGTCCTTCGATCTCATGGTCGACGGCCTTGCCGAGGTCGTGCAGGAGGCCTGCACGCTTCGCAGGGGCCGGGTCGAGTCCGAGCTCGGAGGCCATCATGCCTGCGAGGTTGCTCACCTCGAGCGAATGGTTCAGGACGTTCTGCCCGTAGGACGTGCGGTAGCGCAGACGTCCGAGGGTGTTGATGATCTCCTCGTCGAGGTCGTGGATGCCTGCATCGAAAGCCGCCTGCTCTCCAGCCTCCTTGACGCGCTCCTGCACGATGACGGAGGCCTTGTTGTACATCTCCTCGATGCGAGCGGGGTGGATCCTACCGTCGGTGATGAGGTTCTCGAGTGCGATGCGTGCGGTCTCACGACGGACCGGGTCGAAGCTCGAGAGAACGACCGTCTCAGGAGTGTCGTCGATGATGAGGTTCACACCGGTCATCTGCTCGAAGGTACGGATGTTGCGTCCTTCTCGCCCGATGATGCGGCCCTTGAGGTCATCAGAGGGGATGGGAACGCTCGTCACCGTGATCTCGCCCGTCTGGTCGGATGCGAGACGCTGGATGGACATGGAGATGATCGAGCGGGCCTTCTTGTCCGCCTCCATCTTCACGCGCTGCTCAGCATCACGGATGATAGCTGCGGAATCAGCGATGACGTCCTGGCGTAGTGAGTCGAGAAGCTCTTCACGAGCATCCTGACGCGTCATCGTGGAGATACGCTCGAGCTCCTTGGTCTGCTTATCCAGACCCTCATCGAGCTCACGATTCTTGGATTCGAGCTGATCGTTCAAGGATGTGAGTTGTTGCTCACGGTTGTCGAGTGAGGATGTACGCTTGTCCAATGACTCTTCACGCTTGTCGAGGGATTCTTCACGCTGGAGAACCCGGTTCTCCATGGAGCGGATTTCTGCCTTGCGCTCACGTTCGTCCTTCTCGGCTTCCTTCTTCTGTTCGATGATCTGTTCTTTGGCCTCGAGAAGAGCTTCCTTCTTGAGGACTTCCGCTTCTTTACCCGCTTCACCGAGGATCCGTTCTGCATCGTGGTTAGCCTTGCTGATGCGTCCGGAAGAGGATTGGCGGGAGTAGGCCAGGCCGGCTATAACGCCGAGTATGATGCCGACGATACCGACTACGATGGTTATCATCGATGGCATATGACCCCTCCTTCATGTGTCAATAGTGCTCAGACGTTTAGAAGGACGAAGTCCGGATCTCCTGGTAGAACAAAAAGAGCCGGACATTCATCCGGCATCGTTATCACGAAGACTCATTCCGTTTTGACTGGCGGAACTCGTATATATCAAAACTCGCTTATGCGAGAGCTTCTACAATGCCACTTCAAACTTACTGAATGAGCTCTCTCCCGTCAAGAAGATAGAGGTATATGGTGTGTTTCTTCACGCTTCATCCTCCACTCTCCGGCGTGCGGCGCCGAAGGCGGCCTCGGAGGAGAATCCTTTCCTCATAAGACGCGCTGCGAGTCTACCGACCGGATCCTTGTCTGGAAGCGATCGGGTCTCGATGGTGGCGTATGCTCGGTCCGTTTCGGATTCCTCTGAGTCCGGGAACGCATCCTTCGCGTCTGCGGGATCGAAGCCTTCATGCCTCAGTGCCTGGAGTATGCGTCTGTCGCCCCAACCTCTCCCCCTTCGGCTTCGGATGAAGAGCTCGAGGTAACGAGTATCATCCAGTAGGTTGAGGTCGAGCGCCCGTTCTATCGTGGCGTCCACGATATCCGCCCGGTATCCTTCGGAGCGAAGTTTATGCCGCATGCTGTAGGAAGAGCGCTCACTGCGTGATACGAAGTCCACTACACGCTGGAAGGCTGCTTTGGTTTCGGCCTGAGCTATTCGTTCGAGCAGGTCGTCCTGATCCATCTCCTCTTCAGACGCGAAGACCAGAAGCTTAGCTGCATCACGCGGGACGTCACGCTTCCATGAATCCTCACTCCGAGGAGTCGAGGCCACGACTTTCCAACGCGGTGCCGGAGCGCCGATCTCAGCTTTGCGCTCCGGCTTCACGACTCTGAATCCATGGAGAAGCAAGATTAACCTTCAACCTCAGCTTTAGTCTCATCAGCCGTACTTGTGGGAGTGAGTTCGAGAGCCTCACGGACTTTCGCCTCGATCTCATCACGCAGATCGGGAGTTGTCTTGAGGAGATCCTTGACCGTTTCGCGTCCTTGGCCGAGGCGCTCATCCCCATACGTGTACCAGGATCCGGACTTGGCCAGGATCCCCTCCTCCACCGCGAGATCGAGGATGGAGCCTTCCTTGGAGATGCCCTCTCCGTACATGATGTCGAACTCCGCTTGCCTGAACGGAGGGGCCACTTTGTTCTTGACCACACGGACTCGAACGCGGTTACCGAGGAACTCGTTGCCCTGTTTGATGGACTCGATCCGGCGGATATCCAACCTGACGGACGAGAAGAACTTGAGTGCTCGCCCACCGGGAGTCGTCTCGGGGTTGCCGAACATGACACCGATCTTCTCTCGGAGTTGGTTGATGAAGATACACGTGGTGTTGGACTTGGAGAGCGAGCCTGCGAGCTTCCTCAGCGCTTGGCTCATGAGACGGGCTTGGAGACCGACCGACTGATCACCGATCTCCCCCTCGATCTCAGCACGAGGCACCAGAGCCGCGACGGAGTCGATGACGATGGCATCGACGGCACCTGAGCGCACGAGCATGTCACAGATCTCGAGCGCTTGTTCTCCCGTATCAGGTTGTGAGATGAGGACCTCGTCTATATCCACGCCGAGACGTGCAGCATACGTGGGATCCAGGGCGTGCTCAGCATCTATGAACGCGACAATGCCGCCGAGAGCCTGTGCCTCCGCAAGGATCTGCAGCGCGAGCGTGGTCTTACCACTGGACTCAGGGCCGTAGATCTCTATGATGCGTCCCCGAGGCACACCGCCGATGCCGAGGGCGGCATCCAGAGCGATCGAACCCGTAGGGATACCTTCTATCTCCTGGTGAGCGGAATCCTCACCGTACTTCATGATGGCGCCTTTGCCGAATTTCTTCTCGATCTGACTGGTGGTCAGATCGATCATCTTGTCTCGTTCAGCACCTTGGGTGCGTTCCTGGACATCCTTACGAGCGTTCTTAGCTGCCATGCCCACTCCATTCCTGATCGACTGAGAACAGCATAAGCGAACGGATGTTCGTAGTCAATAACCTGGTCTCTTACTGTTATGCGTCTCTTACGTTATCAGCGCTGTCGATGTTCTCGATCTCCCGCGCGAGAAGATCGAGTGCCACTCGCACCGCATCTTCGCGGATAGCGCTTCGTCCGCGATCCTCGAAGGTATGGAGAATCGATCTCGTTCCTTGTGCGGAGTGGACGCCGAACCATACAGTGCCTACGGGCTTCTCGTCCGACCCACCACCCGGACCTGCGATACCGGTCGTGGATACCGTGATATCGGCTGAGAGCGCTCGAGCAGCACCTTCGCACATGGCTTCCGCTGTCTGGGCGGAGACAGCACCTACTGATGCGAGTGTGGCTTCAGGGACTCCCAGTATCGACATCTTGGCTTCGTTCGAGTAACTCACGATGCCTCCGAGGAACGCATCGGACGACCCGGCGATCGCTGTGAGCGCCCCCGCCACCAGCCCTCCGGTGCACGACTCGGCACACCCGAGCGTGATACCGCGAGCCACCGCTTCCTCTATGACGTTTGATGCGCGGTCCGTGATACTCCGGTCGAACCCGTTCTCCATATAACTCACCTCTTGAAGAGCGTGATGCTTCCTCGGATGTAATCGACCATCGAGACGATCGTGAGCACGAGAGCCACGAACATCATGATCCACGCGATGACGACGAGCGGTCGCATGATCACGGACCCTGAGACGGCCGGAGCCAATTGGAGGATGAACAGCACGATGGCGATCAGCGTCGTGACCGTCTTCCACTTCCCTATCCCGCTCGCTGCGATTACGTCACCACTTGAGGCTGCGAGCATACGCAGACCGCTTACGAGGAACTCCCTCGTGAGGATGATGAGTGCGACCCATGCGGGTAGTGCACCGAGTTGTATCAGGGCGAGAAGGGCGGAGAGCACGAGGATCTTATCGGCTATGGGGTCCATGAACTTCCCGAACACGGTGATCTCGTTACGCGAGCGCGCGAGGTATCCGTCGATCCCGTCGGTGCTGGCGAGCAGAACGAAGAGCGCCGCTCCTGCGAACGCTTGGACGTTCGCGCCGAACGCGGCATCACCCCAGGACTCAGGCCACGGGGCGACGAGCACGATGAAGAACACCGGGATGAGTGCCACCCTGAGGACCGTCACGAGGTTCGCGACGGTGTAGATACGGAGCTCGTCTCCGTCATTCACGGCGATCACCACCGTGTGCAGGTTCGCCGAAGAGGTCGTAGCAGACGGCATCATCTATCACGACGTCGACCCAGGGGCCTTCGAGCTCGCCCTCCACCATCACGTGGGTAATACCATCCGAATCAGGCGCTTGGAACCACGCGCGCCCGATGGGTCGGATCGTTCCGTCATCATCCTCATGGCCATCCAGGAGCACACGATGCGTCTCACCCACACGAGCACCGGCACGTGTGAAACCGATCGCATCCCCGAGGTCGTGCAAGCGCTGAGCCCGCTCGAGTTTCACTGCATCAGCGACCTGCCCCTCGAGTTCGGCAGCCTTCGTCCCGTCCTCCTGCGAGTACGGGAACACGGCCAGGTAATCGAACTCGGCTTCTTCCAGGAACGCTTCGAGCGCTTCCGCTTGCTCCTCGGTCTCTCCGGGGAACCCGGCGATCACGGTCGTACGAAGCACAGCTCCCGGCAACGTCTCACGGATCGAGCGCACCATCTCGAGGAACGACTCAGCGTCCCCCGTCCTGTTCATGGCGCGGAGGATCCCCGCATCCGAATGCTGGAGCGGGATATCGAAGTACGGCAGGATCGCATCATGGCGTTCCATCGTGGCGAGAAGTTCCGGGGTGATCCCTTCAGGCTGCAGATACAGCACGCGGACCCAGGCGCCGAACGGTGAGGCGGCACGCGCAACAGAGTCGAGGAGGTCTGCGAGTTCGGAACCATCATGCAGGTCGGAACCCCAGATACCGGTGTCCTGACCGATGAGCACGATCTCCCGAACGCCTTCGGCGAGTAGACCCTCTACCTCGGCGAGGATATCCTCCTCGGTCCTGGAGACGTAGCGTCCGCGGATGTAAGGGATGGCGCAGAAGGAGCAGTAACGGTCACAGCCGTCCGAGATCTTCACGTACGCATGGGCGGCGTCGACCACACGGAGGGTCCGCCCTTCTCGCCTGGAGGACGAGTCATCGTCGAGGGGAACGTCGAGGACGCCTGAGAGCGTCTCGACGAGCGTGTCCTCCGCGGCTACGGGGAGGAACGCGCTGACTTCGGGAAGTAGGCTCTCCAGATCGGTACCGTACCGTGAGGGGATGCAGCCCGTCATGATGATGGGCGGGTGAATTCCTTCAGCGTCACCGGTGAGTTCCAGGACTGTGTCTATGCCTTCCAGAGTTGCCTCAGCGAGGAACGAGCACGTATTGACGACGATGGCGTCGGCCTGATCGAGCTCGGGGGTGTACTCGAACGGTGAGTCTCCCAGGAGTGCGCGCATCCTGTTGCTGTCCACCTCGTTCTTAGCGCAACCGAGGGTGACGAATGCTATGCGGCCGCCTGACATCAGCGGTAATTCGTGAACTGGAGCGGCAGGTCGTAGTCCTGCTCCTTCAGGAAGGCGATGATCTCCTGGAGTGCATCACGGCTCGCTGAGGACACACGCAGCTTAGGGCCTTCGATCGTCACCTTGACCTTCTTCTTGAGGTCACGGATGTCCTTGTTGATCCTCTTGGCGGTCGCATCGTCGATCCCTTGGATCAGCGTACCCACGCGACGGACCGTGCCGCCAGAGGCATCCTGAGAGGGCGTCCAGGATACGGACTGGAGGTCTATCCCCCGCTTGATGAGCCGCGTGTTCAGAACGTCGATCACCTGTCCAGCAACGAAATCAGCAGGAGCTGCGACCGTGATGGTCCCTTCCTTCTTGCTGTACTCGATCGAGGAACCTGAATCCTTGAGGTCGTAGCGCTGCACGAGCTCACGCTGTGCTTGCTGGACCGCGTTGTCGACTTCTTGGAGATCGACGTCGCTCACGACATCGAAACTGTTCTCTTTAGCCATGTTCACCTTCCGTGCTGTTATTCGCCCACCGGAATGGTCAGCTTGCCGATACCACTGGAGCGAGGAACTTCCATCTCGGTGCCGTCGACGAAGACCTTCACGCCGCTGGGATAGCCGATCGTGATCTCGGTGGGTGCTTCTATCGAGAAGGTCTCGGTCGCAGGACCTGAGACCGTACGTGCGATGAGTGTCGTACCGTCCGAATTCGCATCGATCCAGCTCTGCACGCCCGAGTCCACGCGGATCTCCACGTTGCGGGTGCCTGCGATCGGAGCTTCAGCCGGTGTCGTGGGGACTGCTGCTGCATCGGTCGGAGTGGCCGCTGGAGTTGCAGCCGGTGTGCCCTCCACCGCTCCGGTCGCCGGTTCTGCAGGTGAGTTCGTCGTGGTGTCCACGGTCTCAGTGACGCCTACCACGGGGATCTGCGGCTGGGCGCCGGGATCCTCTATAGGTTCATCACCGGAACAGGACTTGACGACGAGGGCGATGATCACGATCAGGACGATGAGCGCGATCGCAGCTGCGATGAACGGCAGGTACCGCCTGATGTCACCGAGCGGAGAATCCGGCCCGAAATCGAGCGATCCCCTCCCCCGGCTGAGGTCGGTAGGGCGCCGGCTCACGTATCCGTCATCGGCGTACCCGTCGTCGTAGGCATCATCGTCGTAACGGTCTGAAGCACCTGCGGTGTAGGATCCGGTGTCATAGGAGGAGAAGGCATCGCGACGTTCACGACGATAGACGTTGCCTACGCTGCGGTCCCTGCTGTAGGAATCGGACGCATCAGCGTGATCGAGCGGGCTCACGTAGCCGCGGGACGAACGTGCTGAAGGCTCGCTCACTCCTTCCGCCATATCACTCTGACGCATGGGTGCACGACGACGACGCGCCACTTCATCAGGAGACTCGTAGCGAGGTGAACGGTCACTGCGGGACTGCAGGCCGCGCTCACGTTCATATGCGTAGAGTTGGTCGAAGTAGGGCTCGATCACGTCACGTGGATCGAGACGGAGGAAGCGTGCGTATGAGGAGATCATGCCTTGGGCGTAGCCCTTCGGAGGCATAGCATCGAAGTCCGAGCGCTCGAACGCTTCGAGGACATGAGGACGCAACTTGGTGGCAGACACTGCCTGATCGATGCTCAGGCCGAGCTGTCTGCGCCTCTCAGAGAGGATATCGCCGAATCGCATATCATCCATCAGTACTCCTCACCGTCGTTCTCTTCGAAAGCCCGCAGCGCTATGAGGTCGTCCATGTCCACCAGGACTTCACGAGCCTTCGAGCCTTCCTGCGGACCCACGATACCTTTCGCTTCGAGCATATCCATGATTCTACCAGCACGAGCATAGCCTACACGTAGTCTTCTCTGGAGACCTGATGTAGACCCCATACCCGATTCGACCACGGCTTCGGCCGCATCCCATACGAGCGGGTCATCCTCCTCGACTCCCCCGTCCATGGAACCACCACCGCTGCCACCCGATCCTGCGAGCGGCAGGGAGAGGATCTCCTCATGGTATTCGGGCTCACCTTGGGCTTTGAGATGGTCCACTACGGATTCGATCTCAGCATCCGATACGTAGCAGCCTTGGATGCGCTTGGGCTTGCCCCACTCAGGCTTGACGTAGAGCATATCGCCGAGACCGATGAGCTTCTCCGCGCCTCCTTGATCGAGGATGACGCGCGAATCGACGCCGGTAGCCACGTTGAACGAGATACGGTTCGTGATGTTGATCTTGATCTGGTTGGTGACGACCTCGGAAGCCGGACGTTGCGTGGCCACGATCAAGTGGATACCCGCTGCACGACCGAGCTGAGCGATACGCGTGATGGAAGCCTCCACGTCGTTCTTGGCTACCATCATGAGGTCCGAGAGCTCATCGATGATGATCACGAGATACGGCATCTCATCCGGTGGTTCCTCCGCATCGGAGAACTCCCCTGACGTCACCATGTCGTTGAACATCCCGATGTTGCGGGCGCCCACCTTAGCGAAGATCTTGAGCCTGCGCTCCATCTCGGCCACGCCCCATTGCAGCGCACTGGCCGCCTGACGCGGCTCGATGACCACAGGTACGTACAGATGTGGGATCCCGTTGTATCCTGAGAGCTCCACGCGCTTGGGATCCACCATGATGAGCCTTACTTCGGCCGGAGTGGTCCTCATGAGGAGCGTGGTGATGATCGAGTTGATCATGACCGACTTACCCGATCCAGTCGTACCTGCTATGAGCAGGTGAGGCATCTTGGAGAGGTCGGAGACGATGGGAGCACCTTCCACGTCCTGACCGATCGGAAGCTCGAGCGGACCGCCCTTCACAGCAGGCAGTACGTCCCCGAGTCGGACCATATCGCGACTTCTGTTGGGGATCTCGATCCCTACGAGGGACGTTCCAGGTATGGGCGAGAAGATACGGACGGCTTCGGCAGCGAGTGCCAACGCGATGTCATCCTGGAGCGCCACGATCCTGTTGATGCGCTCACCCTCACCGGGCTCTACCTTGAACATGGTGACCGTTGGTCCTGCGACCCAACCCACGACGTGCGAGGAGAGCCCGAACTCCTGGAGCGTGGCCTCGAGCTCCTCGGCGATCGCGGAAAGCTCACGTTGACTCCCCTTCGTGCTGCGATCCTTCTGCTTGGTCTGCTCGAGGATCTTCGGGTCGGGAAGCTCATAGCCCTCCGGAAGATGCGAGGAGGCGGTGACCATAGGAGTGGACTCCGCCTTCTTATCGGTTATGGGGACGACCGCCGGTCCGTCCTTCTCGCCCTCAGCAAGCTTCGTCGACTTGCGAGAACCCCGCTTGATCGGAGTCAGCAACGAGGTCTGTTCCGGCTCATCCGTACGACCGGAGCGGTCGAGGATCGTCGTACGGTCGGATCCGCGGGATCGATCGCGTTTGGAAGGAAGCAGTCTGGTAGCAGGGGTGTCGGTGTCGAGGCCGAGCTGTTCGTTCTCGGTCCGCTCGTGCTTGGCCTTGAGATTCTCGACGATGCCGGAGATGGAAAGCCCCAACACGATGGCACCTGCGATGATCATACCGAGCAGGATCACGATGCCGATCTTCTGCCCCACGAGAGTGAGGAGCGCCCACGCGATGCCTCCACCGAGGTAACCGCCGCGGGACGTCAGATGACGTTCGTCGAAGAGGACGCTCGGTGTGGTCAGAGCTTCGGGTGCCAGGATCGATACGAGCGAGATGATGGCCAGCAGGATCAGTGCAAGACCGATCCCGAACCGGATGGGTCGAGGGCGGTCGGTGCGATCGAAGAAGCTCAGTGACCACACGAGAAGGATCAGAGGTACGATGTACGCGCCGATGCCGAAGAGCGAGAGCACCACGAGGGACACTCCACTCGCGAGGAGCGCATCGGACGTCGAGACGACGGCGATGAAGAGCGCGATCGCAGCCACAGCGATGACGACACCGATGATGTCGTTCCGCGCGCGATCGTCCAGGATGGGAGCACGCTCCTCGACGGGTGCGGCCTTGGAGCGCGAGTTCTTGGCAGGCGCTTTCCGGCTCGTCCCCTTCGAAGTACCGGATCCCGTCTTCTTGGTCGTCTTCCGATCCTTGCCCGAAGCCATGTGCTAGACCTCCATCACGATCGGGATGATCATGGGGCGAGCGTGGAAACTGTTCCAGAGGTATCCACTGAGGGATTCACGAACGGCCTTCTGGATGGCGTTCACGTCACCGCTGTGGTTCTTGCTGTTCTTCTTCAGCGTACGAGCCACGCGATTCTTGGCTTCCTTCTTGAACTCGCGCTCATCGCCCAGCGTGACACCGGCCACGACGAGATCCGTACCTACGAGCTCCTTGGAACGGCTCGAGATCGTGATGACCACGGTGATGATACCGCCGTCAGCGAGCTGCTGACGATCACGGAGTACGACCTGATCGGTATCACCGATGCGGAGTCCGTCCACGTAGACGATACCGGCACCGATGGTCGGCCCGAGCTTGACCTTGCCGTCACGGAGCTCGAGTGAGTCACCGTTCTCGATGATGAAGATGTTCCTGGGGTCGACGCCTACGTTCTCGGCGAGACGAGCGTGCGCCCTCAGGTGCGTAGCCTCACCGTGGATCGGAGCGAAGTACGTGGGCTCCGTCATGGCGAGCATCAGCTTGAGCTCCTCAGCGGAACCGTGTCCGGAGACGTGCACGAGCGCCTTGCTCTTGTCGTAGACAACGGCGCCGATCTTGGCCAGGTTGTTGACGATCTGACTCACGGCCTTCTCGTTACCAGGCACCGGAGTGGCCGAGATGATGACGGTGTCCCCCTCGTTGATGGAGAGCGTGCGATGCTCCCCTGCGCTCATACGAGCGAGTGCCGAGAGCGGCTCACCTTGGGAGCCGGTGCACATGACCACGATCTCATCATCGCGGAACCCCTTGAGGTCGTAGGAGTCGATCAGATCGTCCTCGTCGATATCCAAGTAACCGAGCTCACGGGCGATCTTCGTGTTGGTGAGCATGGAACGTCCGGTGACGGCCACCTTCCTGCCTGCTGCCTTCGCGGCATCGCAGATCTGCTGCATACGGTGGATCTGGCTCGCAAACGTGGCCACGAACACACGCTGCTTGGAGCGCAGGATGATATCGGTCAGGTTGGCGCCGACCTCGCGCTCACTCGGGGTATAGCCGGAGCGCGTCGCATTGGTTGAGTCACTGAGCAGCAGATCCACCCCTGCTTTGTTGAAGCGGAGTATGGATGCGAAATCCGTCTTCACACCGTCTACCGGAGTCTGGTCGAACTTGAAGTCTCCTGTGTGGATGATGTTACCTTGCGGCGTACGGATGAAGATTCCCATCGCGGACGGGATGGAGTGGTTGACCGAGAAGAAATCGACGGAGATCTTCCCGAACGACGTGTGGGTTCCGGGAGTGACCTCGCGCAGTTTCGGATCGCGGATCTTGTGCTCGGCCAGCTTACCTTCGATGAGGCCGAGGGTCAGCTTACTCGAGTAGATGTTGGGTTTGTTGTTGAGGTCCTTCAGGAGATACGGCAGTGCTCCGGTGTGGTCCTCGTGACCGTGTGTGATCACGATACCGCGCAGTTTATGCTCGTTCTCCAGGACGTAGGTGTAGTCGGGCAGGATGAGGTCGACGCCTGGATGCTGGTCATCCGGGAACATGAGTCCGGCGTCTATCAGGATCATGTCGTTCTCGTACTCGATGACGGTCATGTTCTTACCGATGCCGTCGAGTCCTCCGAGAGGGATGATCCGTACTGGTTGGTTATCTCGCATGGTTCGTTGTGGTTCCTTCCTGGTTACCGTTCATAATCATGATCGAACCGCCTCGAATGAGACGGTTCGCTTCTCAGTGCTTGTATTGACTCTCACGTCGATCAGAGGACATCGAGATCCTCTAGGATCGCTCGGAGCGCTTCGGTCTGCGCTTCGTCCGCCTCCACGAGCGGAAGGCGCACACCACCTACCGGGTGCCCGAGGAGCTCGAGCGCCTTCTTCGGAAGGATGGGGTTGGATGTGGCGAAGAGCCCCTTCATGAGTGGCATGAGGTAGCTCTCCATCTCCCGAGCCGCTTCCTCATCACCGCGTCCCATGGCGTGCACCATCTCAGCCATCTGCTGGGGCAGGACGTTACCGGTCGTGGAGATCACGCCCGATCCGCCTATAGCCATCATATCCAGTGTGGTCTCATCATTACCCGAGAAGTACTCGAAACCCTCGCCCGCCTCGGAGAGAACACGACGTATGGCGTCGAAGTCCGAGCCCGCTTCCTTCACGGCCACGATGTTCTCGTTATCCTGAGCGAGTCTGATGATGGTCTCAGGCTCCATGTTGACGACGCATCTGCTCGGGATGTTGTAGAGGATGATGGGGAGTTCCGTCTCACGCGCGATCGCTGAGAAGTGCTGGTAGAGCCCTTCCTGCGGAGGCTTGTTGTAATACGGGACCACCGTCATGAAGCCGTCGACTCCGGTCTTCTCGGCCGCCTTGGTCAGCTCTATGGAAGCAGCCGTGTTGTAGGAACCGGTGTTGGCTATCACAGGACCGCGTCCATCAGCAGCCTCCACGACAGCACGGTAGAGCGTGAGTTTCTCATCAGCGGTGAGCGTGGGAGACTCACCCGTGGTACCCGTGACGATGATCGCATCCACTCCCCCGTCGAACTGGCGGTCGACGAATCGCGCCGTCGCATCGAGATCGAGTGCGCCCTCTGCGTCGAGCGGAGTGATCATGGCCGTGATGAGACGACCGAAACGGAGACTCTCAGTCATGGGACCTCCCGTGGTCAGGTGTGATGTCCTCTATGGTACCCGAACCCGCGCCGAGCCCGAATCCTGCATGCAGAGCTCGCTGTGCCTCCACGACTCGAGCTTCATCCACGAGCACGCTGATGGTGGTATGCGAGTCCGCTGCTTGGATGATGTTTATCTCCTGGGCGAGAAGGGCGCGCGCCATGCGAGCCATAACTCCCGGAACGCCGTGCATGCCCGATCCGACCAACGAGACCTTGGCGATGTCATCACGCATGGAGAAGGAACAGCCGAGCTCCCCGATGAGCGCTGATGCTTCTTGAGCACGATCGAGGGGCACCGTGAACGCGAGTCCTTCCTCGAGCGGCGTGAACATATCGATCGATATCGAGGCTCCTGCCATAGCGCCGTAGACGGCCGTCTGGAGCCACATGTGCTCGTGCGGTGACTCGGACATGGACGGAAGCTCGATCCGGAAGCGTGCGATGTCGGTCCGCGCCGTGACTCCGGTGGCGACCGTCGTGGGACGGTACGTGCGCATGTCCACGACATCGGTTCCCGGAGCATCCGAAAACGTGTTGCGAATCCTCATGAGGAGTCCACTGGAGAGTGCCAGTTCCGCTGCGGGTGCGTGGATGATGCGTGAACCGGCGGACGCCAGCTGGAAGAGCTCATCGGCGGTCACGCGCTCCAGGAGCCGAGCCTCGGGGATGACACGAGGGTCTCCCGAGGCGATGCCGTCGACATCCTTGAAGATATCGACCGAGCTCGCACCGAGCGCCACCGCCAACGCGCATGCCGTGGTGTCCGATCCGCCGCGCCCGAGCGTCTTCATCTCCCCATCGGGATCGATGCCTTGGAACCCGGTCACTACCGGTACCTGCCCCGCTTCGATCCGGGTCTCGATGAGACTCGTGTCGATCATGTCTATGGTCGCGCATCCGTCAACGGTATCGGTGCAGATACCCGCATCGAATCCGGTCATGGCGTACGCGTCTATGCCGGCTGCCCGTAGCTCTGATGCCATCACGACGGCCGAGATCGTCTCGCCCACCGACATCAGCAGATCCCGTTCGTGCGGAGTGAGATGCGCTGGGTCCACGAGGGAGAGCAGCGTATCGGTCGCATACGGTTCAGGTGAACGTCCCATGGCCGATACGACGACCACCGGATCGATCCCCTCAGCACGTGCCGAAGCGACCCGCGCCGTGATGGCGCGTCTCCCCTGCGGCTCCGCGACGGACGTCCCGCCAAATTTCATCACGACGATGGAGCGCCCCTCCGCAGTCATCTACAGCCCCATGAGATGCTCGAGGCCAACGATGAACCGCCCGGCATGCTCGCCTTCCGGACCCATATGCCTGATGGCGAGAAGGACTCCGGGTGCGTAGGACGCGCGGTCTATGGAGTCGTGGCGGATAGTCAGTGTCTGACCCGGTGATCCGAGGACGACTTCCTGATGAGCTACGTAACCGTTGCTGCGCACCGCGTGGACGGGAACGCCATCCACGAGCGATCCGCGTGCCCCTTCGAAGCCGGTGAGCTCGGTCTCGGAGCCAGGGGCTTCCGAAGCGGATTCCCGTGCTGCAGCGATCATACGAGCGGTGCGGACAGCCGTTCCTGACGGAGCATCACGCTTACCGTTGTGGTGGAACTCGATGACTTCGGCGTCGGGGAAGAACTCTGCTGCCATCTCGGCGAACTTCATCATGAGCACGGCGCCCGTAGTGAAGTTCGGAGCGATGAAGAGACCGGCGCCATCGGTGGCATCCGACTCATGGATGGCTTCCCACTCCTCCTCGGAGACACCGGTGGTGCCTACGACGGGAGTGACGCCTGCTGCGAGAGAGACGCGGACGTTGTCCTCCACCGTATCGGGCCGGGTGAAGTCGACCGTGATGTCCGCATCCACTTCGGACAGGAGATCGGCCAGATCACCTGAGACTTCGTACTCGGCCCCACCGAGCTCTACCTTCTCGCCCGCATGGACGGGATCGTGGAGCCCGACGAGTTCCATCCCAGGATCGGCAGCTACTGCCTCGGAGATCCCTCGGCCCATCCGACCGCATGCACCACTCACGACGACGCGGATCATCGCATTCCCTCCTCGACGAGCTTGGACAGTTCTGCATCCTCATATGGTGAGATGACGGCTACGAGGGGTTCATCGGCGTAGAGGTCCTGTGCGACCGCTGCGAGGTCATCAACCGTGAGATCGCGGTAGCGTTGTACCGTCTCCTCGAAGGAGAGGATCTCGGAGCCTACCGTCTCCTGGCGACCCAAGGACACCATGCGCGACTGCGATGACTCGAGCGATAGTGTGTAACGCCCGATGAGGTAGTCCTTCGTGCGCTCGAGCTCGTCCTCCGTGACGCCCTCATCACGCAGCTTGGCGATCTCCTGCTTCACGACGCTGAGGATCTCGGTGATGTTATCGGGACGTGTGCCGGCGTAGATGGTGGTCTCCCCTGCTCCTTGGAAGCTCGAAGGATAGGAGTAGATGGCGTAGACGAGACCGCGCTTCTCGCGCACCTCCTGGAAGAGCCTGCTGGACATACCACCACCCAGGATCGTGTTGAGTGTGGAAGCAGCGAACCTGCGCTCATCCCCTACTCCGATCCCCGGAAGGTCTATTGCGATGTGCGCTTGCTCGGTCACCTTCTGGAGATAGGTGCGGCTCACGGTATCGCCTTCGGTGAATTCGGGTCGCACGTTACGCTCGCCCTGCGGCATGTCGATGAACAGTCGCTCGACGAGAGCCACGAGCTCATCGTGATCCACGTTTCCCGCTGCTGCCACGATCATGTTGCCCGTGGTGTAGAAGCGCTTGTGGTACTCATGGCACATCTCACGATCCACACCGGAGATGACTTCCTGCGTACCGATGATCTGACGCCCCAGCGGATGCGTGGGGAACCGTGCGGCGCTAGCCAGCTCGGTCACATGGTCGTCGTAGGAGTCCTCGTAGCGCTTCATCTCCTCGATAACCACGTTGCGCTCAGTCTCCAGCATGTCATCGGCGAATTCCGAGTTGACCACCATATCCGAGAGCAGATCCACCGCGTTCGTGAGATGCGTATCCACGAACCGCGCGTAGTAGCAGGTGTACTCCTTCGACGTGAACGCGTTGAACTCGGCGCCCATGGCGTCGAACGCCTGTGAGATATCCGAAGCCGTCCGCTTCTTCGTCCCCTTGAACATCATGTGCTCGAGCAGATGCGAGAGCCCTGCCTCCTCAGGTGTCTCATCGCGCGAACCCACCGCGAACCACAAACCCACGGTAGCCGAATGAACCGAATCCATCTTCTCGCTCAGAACAGTGATACCGTTATCCAGAACAGTTCTCTCATAGAACATACTATGACCTCCGTATCGTTTATCCGTACAGTATACCGACCCTGCGGAGCGGGAGTGGAGACCATGGCGCGCCGATACCTCACGGGAGTCTTCATCAGTACCTGGGTCCTCTGGTTCACTGCAGCGGCTCTCCAGCGAATGAGCGCTCCTCCAACAGCCGTGAACACCCTCTTACTCGCCGGGATCCTCATGCCGGCTGTCGTAGCGTTCCTGACGGTTCAGCCGGGCGAGAAGGACGGGCGCGGGTTTTTCGCCCATCCTCTGCTCCGAGCCCTCGTGCCAGACCGAGTGAGTCCGACACTCGTCGGGTTCGCAGCAGCCGTATGGATCTACCTGGCCTTCAGGATGAGCCTGAGCTCCGAGCTGCTCCTACGCGACGTACTGCTTCATTACGTTACGGGTTTCGTGATGCTATTGTTCTCCGGGGGTGCTGAGGAATTCGGCTGGCGTGGCGTACTTCAACCAGCCTCGGTTGAACGCTTCGGTGTGGTCGGCGGAACTGTGCTCACCGGACTCGTATGGGGGATCTGGCACGCGCCACTCTGGCTCGTAGAGGGCTCCTTCCAGTCCAGGATGCCGTTCTGGTACGTGCTCGTTGCCGGAGTAGCGCTCTCCGCTGTGCTGTATCTCACGTATAGGATCTCCGGATCGCTCATCTCGGCGATCCTTCTCCATATGTTATACAACGCGTTCCTCGAAGTAAGCTCTGTCGACTTCTGGCCCACCCCTTCATTCATCGTCATCATGTCTGGCGGCGCCATCCTCGCCCTCACAGTGCTGAAGGTGAGGAGCGATACCTATAGAAAGAGAGCCGCATCCGGTTGAGGATGCGGCTCTCTATACAACTCCAGACGTGGAACTACTAGGAATGGCGACGACGCGGCTTGCGACCTTCGCCACCGTCTCCCGGACGGCGATCCCCACCGCTGCGGGGCTTGCCACCGGAGCGGCGATCGTCATCGCGGCGCTTCTCGCCACCCTTGCTCGCGGGAGCTTCAGGCTTATCGAGACGATCGAGGGAGATCTTGCCCTTCTCGTCCACCTCGAGAACCGTCACGTGGACCTCATCGCCCACCGAGAGCGCGTCCTCGATGTTCTCCACACGACCCTTGGCCACGCGACTGATGTGGAGCAGGCCGTCCTTGCCGGGCAGGAGCTCGACGAAAGCGCCGAAGGGCTGGATGCCCACGACACGACCGTAGTAGTCCTCGCCAGGCTCGGGAACCTTCACGATGGCCTCGATGCGCTTGCGCGCCTCTTCCCCACCGGAATCGACGGAAGCGATGAAGACGGTTCCGTCCTCCTGGATATCGATAGTGGCACCCGTATCCTCCTGGATACCGCGGATGACCTTACCGCCGGATCCAATGACCTCACGGATCTTGTCCACGGGGATGCTGATCGTGACGATGTGAGGTGCGTTCTCCTTCGTGCCCTCACGGGACTCGGGCTGAGCCGCGAGCATCTTATCCAGGATGTGCGCACGTCCGGCCTTGGCCTGCTCGAGCGCTGTACCCAGGACTTCGAGCGTGAGACCCTTGGCCTTGTTGTCCATCTGGAGAGCGGTGATGCCTTCCGAGGTACCGCAGACCTTGAAGTCCATATCACCCAGGAAGTCCTCGACACCTTGGATGTCGGAGAGGACGGCGGTCTTATCGCCCTCCTGGATCAGACCCATGGCGATACCGGATACCGGACGCTTGATGGGCACGCCGCCATCCATGAGTGCGAGGGTGGAGCCGCAAGCGGATGCCATGGAGCTCGAACCGTTGGATTCGGTGACCTCCGAGACGACACGCATGGTGTACGGGAAGTCCTCGGGATCGGGCAGTACCGGGAGGAGTGCGCGCTCAGCCAGGTTGCCGTGACCGATCTCACGACGCTTGGGGGTACCCATGCGACCGGTCTCACCGGTGCAGTAGGGCGGGAAGTTGTAGTGGTGCAGGTAGCGCTTACCGTCGATCGGCTCGATGGTGTCGAGGCGCTGCCATTCGTTCAGCATACCGAGCGTCAGGACGGAGATGACCTGGGTCTGTCCACGGGTGAACATACCGGAGCCATGTACCAAGGGGATGTAATCGGGATCGACCGTGATGGGTCGGATCTCATCGGTCTTGCGACCATCCACACGGACGCCGGTCTCGACGACCATGGTGCGCATGGCGTGCTTCTCGAGTTCCTTCATCTCGGCCTTCAGTGCGCGACCGTACTGCTCGATCTCCGTCTCGTCGAAACCTGCGAGGATCTGGTCCTTGACGTCAGCGACGGCAGCTTCACGAGCGTGCTTGTCAGGATTCTTGAGGGCCTCCGACATGGTGTACGCGTGGGACTGGATGCGCTCGCGGAGGTCCATGTCGGGCTCATCGACAGGGTATTCCTTCATCTCGATGTCCACCTTGGAGGCGAAGCGCTCCTGTGCATCGCAGAAAGCTGCGATGGCCTCCTGACCGAACGCCATGGCCTCGAGCATGATGTCCTCGGGGACCTCGTCAGCTCCAGCTTCCACCATGGAGATGAAGTCACGGGTACCGGCCATCTCGAGGTCGAGATCGCTGTTGTCGCGCTCTTCGTACGTCGGGTTCACAAGGAACTCGCCCGTATCACGGTCACGACCGATGCGTACACCGGCTATGGGACCCTCGAACGGTACGCCACCGACCATGAGAGCTGCGGACGCTCCGGTGATGGAGATCACATCAGGAGCGTGCTCCTGATCGGCCGAAAAGACCGTTCCCACAATCTGGACTTCGTTGCGGAAGCCGTCGGGGAAGCTGGGACGGATGGGGCGGTCGATCATACGGGCGGTCAGCGTGGCCTTGTCCGTAGGACGGGCCTCACGCTTGAGGTAGCCACCGGGGATTCGACCCACGGCGTACATGCGCTCCACGAAATCGACGGTGAGCGGGAAGAAGTCGAAATCCTTCCGCTCGTTCGAGACGACTGCGGTCACGAGGACCATGGTGTCGCCTTGCTTGATCACGACCGATCCCGTCGCCTGCTTGGCGACCTCTCCGGTCTCCAACGTGTACGTCTTCCCGTACAGCTCGAATGTCTCACTCACTTTGGTCATATTCTCTTCCCTATCTCCTCGGGCCACATCGTCCGAGGGGCCTCTTGAAGCGGCGAGCTCTTCTCGCCGCCTGATACACCTCTGCGTGCATACAAAGCATGAGGGGCGGATACCCGCCCCTCAGTGGTTCCGATCAGATGTTGTCCCTCAGACCGAGCTTAGCGATGAGCTCACGGTAGGCGACCACGTCGCGCTTCTTGATGTAGACGAGAAGTCTACGGCGCTGACCGACGAGCTTCAGGAGCCCGCGGCGTGAGTGGAAGTCCTTCTTGTGTGTCTTCTGATGCTCGGTGAGCTCCGCGATGCGCTTGGTCAGAAGCGCCACCTGGACCTCTGCTGAACCGGAGTCAGCCTCACCTTTGCCGTACTCGGCGATGATGGCCGCCTTCTCTTCCTTGGACAGTGACATGTGCATTCCTTCCTTGAGCCTCCGACCTAGTGGGACGAGTCACCGTTCTCACCACGTGGGAGGTATCGACATAAGCCGAATGACTATAGCACAGGTAGTCGGGCGAGAAGCCCGGAGCACATCATGAAACCACGAAGTCCCCTCTCAGGAGTGCATGAGGAGGAAATCCACCGACTTGAGGGGTCGATCCAAGTGGAAGCGAGCCCAATCAGCAGCGAGCCTGACGAGATCACGTGCCAGATCCTCAGGTACGGTGAGCTGCTCGATCTCCGTATACGTGGAATACAGGAGAGTCTCGAGCCACGCGATGGTCGCATCATCGCACCTAAGAGCACCGGCGGAGCAGGGAGCTCCTTCACCGCAGACGATGCCGCCATCCATGGGTGAGAACCAGAGCGGCTCGTCGTGCGATCGCTTCTCCCCCGTGAGCACGCATGAAGCGAGGTGAGGGAGGTATCCGTGCATGGAGAGCACCTTGATCACGTACGCGGCTACGAGCGTAGAGGCTCGTGCCGTGAGGTCATCGCTCGCGGTATCCACCCGTTCGAGCGCATCGAGCGAAGCTGAGACGAGCTGGAACGTCCGCGGTTCATGCGCATCCTGATGACTCAGGTGATACGCGATATCCACCACTATGGTGGCCGCCATGGTCAGCGTGAGATCCTCACGAAGCGGCGCGTGCGTGATGACCGATGAGACCTCTCGTATGGTGTCGAGACTCCGACCTTCGTATCGGAGGATCCTCACGACGGAGAACGGCTCGAGCTTGCCGCCGATCCGTGAACCCGGCTTCCTGAGACCATGTGCGACAGCTCGGATCTGTGCGCCATCCTCACCGAGCAACGTGACGATGACATCGGTCTCCTTGAGCTTCGTGTGCCGGAGCACGAGAGCCAGATCGTGGTGCGAAGGTGATGCCATCAGCGTCTGAAGTGGGTATCGTACCCATCGAGGATCTCGA
>CAYVBA010000009.1:0-34281 GCA_964448475.1 uncultured Coriobacteriales bacterium | reverse complement strand
ACCGCGACGTCGTTCGCACACATGGCTACGAGATCGATACCCACCGTGTCATGGCGATCCATCAGCTGAGCGATGCGGATCTTGGTCCCCACGCCATCAGCTCCGGAGACGAGGACGGGATCACCCATGCCTTTCGCCGCAGCGATCGAGAAGAGTCCGCCGAATCCGCCGATGTCTCCGATCACCTCGGGACGGTACGTGGACTGAACATGATCGCGGATAGCATCCACACTGCGTGCGCCCTCCGCGGTGCTGACACCGGCATCCTCGTACGTGAGGCTCTTGTGTTCGTTCGTCATCTGTCCACGCCTTTCGGGGGTAGTGATCCGTTCGTGCCATCGCGCCTGATGCCATGATAGGCATCCTCCACGCTCGCGTACGGAGCATCGCATGCTCTGTTCAGGTTGTTGGGTGCGTAGCCTTCTAGGAATCTTCCGCGCGAGAAGGACTCGGGGATCTCTATCACGTAGTTCCCCGTGAGGCAGGCGTCGCAGTAGTCGCCCTCGGCGATGCTCAACCTGATGCCCTCGCATGACATGAACGCAAGAGAGTCAGCATCCACGAACTCACGAACCTCCTCCACGGATGAGTACGCGCTGATGAGCTGTGATTGTACGTCGGTGTCAATTCCGTAGAAGCAGGGCCACTTCACTTCGGGAGAGACGATCCGGAGATGGATGGAGGCAGCGCCTGCATCCCGGAGCATCTTCACGAGCTGCTTTGCCGTATTCCCGCGGACGATGGAGTCATCCACGACCACGAGATGCTTGCCTTCGATCGTAGCGCGAAGTGGATTGAGCTTGAGCTTGATTCCCAGCTGACGTTGCTCCTGAGAAGGCTGGATGAACGTGCGTCCGACATAGCGGTTCTTGATGATGCCCTCCGCGAAGGGGATGCCGCTTTCACGGGCATAGCCCACGGCACTTGGGAGGCCAGAGTCGGGAACGCCTATAACGAGGTCGGCCTCTGCGGGCGCTTCACGCGCGAGCTGCTCACCCATACGGACGCGCGCCTCGTAGATGGAGTCACCCTCCATCACGGAGTCAGGACGGGCGAAGTACACATGCTCGAAGGAACAGAGGTGGCGGCCCAAAGCGGGCACGGCCTGCTCGCAGACGAGGCCCTCCTCGTTCATCCTGACCACTTCGCCGGGCTTCACATCGCGATAGAACTCTGCACCCACGATGTCGAGTGCGCATGTCTCGGATGCCACGACCCAGCCTTGATCCTCCGGCATCTTCCCGATGACGAGCGGCCGGATGCCCATGGGGTCACGGAACGCGTACAACGAATTGGCGTTGATGAGCGCCATGGCGTACGCACCCTCCATGAGCTCCATCGTCTTGCGGATACCTTCGCGGATGTGACGCGTCTCCTGCGTGAAGTAGCCGATGAGCTTGGCGGCTACCTCGGAGTCCGAATCCGAATTGAACAGGATACCCAGATCTATGAGCTGCCGACGAAGCCCATCGGTGTTCACGAGCGTACCGTTGTGGGCAAGCGCCACGATCTCATCAGTAATGAGTGAGAGGTGCGGCTGTGATGACTCCCAGTTCTTAGCACCGGCCGTTCCATAGCGCACATGCCCGAGACCCACATGCCCTTGCAAGGCGTGGAGGTCTCCTTCTGAGAAGACCTGGGTCACCAGACCGAGGTCCTTCCGGACCATGACGGTGGTCGTGTCACCTACGGCGATGCCAGCCGATTCCTGCCCGCGATGCTGCAGAGCGTGCAGACCAAAGTACGTCAGGCGGGAAACGTCCCGCTCGGGAGCCCAAATTCCGAACACACCGCATGCTTCATCAAGTCTGTCGCCCGTCATCTCGAAGATCCCGGATTCCATCGGCCCCTTCTTCCTGGTGGTCACTCAACTGATGTGGTCGCCTCGGAGGTGCCCTCCGAAGGCTCGGTCAGGACGGGCATGCCGTCAGCACCGATCGTGCTCTCCTGACCTGGGATAGCATCCACACTCGCGGTGAGCACTTCCGTAGCCAAGATGATGGTGCGGCCGTCCTTCACGTCATAGCTGCACGTGGAGAACGTGAACAGGTGTCGGATGGAATCAGCCGTGACCTCCGGATCACGCGCTACTGATTCATCCAACTTGCTCTGGATGTAGTTATGGAAATCGAGGTCATCGGCGAAATCGAACCGCCTGACCGTCTCGTCCGACCCATCCGTCTTGTAGACCCCAACGGTCTCCAGAAGATACGTCTTGGTCGGCGTGTAGAGAATGATATGGCGGTTCGCGTCGAACGTAGCTTGATCAGCGAGCCCCACGATGGGTTGGAACATGGATCCGTCGTTCATGTTGTGACCGTAGATAATCGTATGAGCATCGTTCAGATCAGCAGAGCTCTGGTAGTCCATGAAGAGCGAGCCGGCCTTGTTGTACGTGCGCTCCACGTTGCGGCGCAGGTAGTAATCATTGTCGGGCCCTTGCACGACGGGATAGTTGATCCCGAGCGTGGGAATGGTGAGCCATGCCACCACATCATCGTTCACGGCCTTTATCTCGGTGAAGTCCAGCAACGGCAACTCGACACCGGGCTCGAGCACGGTTTCCGCGTTCTGCTCAGTTGGGCCCAGCTGGGCGAGACGTTCGTACGCCTCCCTACCTTCCGAGTACTCCTTCTCTGACCGGAAGAACAGCACAGCGGCAATGATGAGGAGGACGACGCCCACGACGAGCAGTGCGATGCCGACACCTGTCATGATGCTCGAGCGATTCGATTTCGGGTTATGTGTTGCCGCAGTATAAGGATTCGTACCTGCCGGCTCCTTGAACCGGTGGGTGTCCCGGCTGGATGATGGGGTGGTCTTGAACCTGTTCCGGTTCCTGGGTGACTGCATACCTCTGGATGCTCCTTCCATCGACCTCGCTATGATATCAACATCACCGGGTAAGAAACCTGGTATCGGGATCACCGCTATGCGTCCATACCATACGTTCACGCGTAGCTTACGATCCACCGACCACAACGGAGAGGCCCATGCATAAAGAAGATGATGGCGAGAAGGACGCGGGCACGATCGACCGTATCCGTGAACGAGTTGAGCCCATCACGGAGCGCGTTAAAGCACTCCCGCCCGTAGCAGCGCTCGTACGCCTTCTGGATGGTGGCGGGCTCGATTCCGCTGCCACGCTCGCGTACTACTCGTTCTTCTCGTTCTTCCCCATGGCTCTGGCCGTGGCATCCGTCTTCAATCTGGTGGGGTTCGGGGAGCGTGTGGTCTCCGCGATCATCGAGTTCGTCTCGGAGACGTTCCCGCAGGATATCGTGGGACTCATCGAGACCCCGCTCCACAACGTGGGAGATTTCAGCGGCTTCGCGCTCGTGGTCTCCATCGTGTTGCTGCTGTGGACCGCTTCCAATTACGTTGCTGCCTTCGGACGGAACGTGGACCGGTTGGAAGGACTCGAGTCGGACCGGCCTGCGATCCTCAAACGCCCGCGGATGTTCCTCGTGACGCTCGGCTTCCTCGTACTCCTCATAACCGTTTCCGCGGTGCTCGTCCTCACGTCCAACGTGATGGTCTGGGTCGCGCAGACGTTCGACTTCGACACCCCCACGTTCTTCACGATCCTGGAAGCATTCCGTTGGCCGATCGTCATAGCGCTGGGGATGGGAGCGATCGCGCTCCTCTACTTCGCAGCACCGGGTGAGCTCTCACTCAAAAGCAAGCGGTTGCGCCGCAAGCAAGGTACGGAGCGCTTCTTCCCGGGTGCTGCTGCCGCCATGGGGATCATCGCGGCGATCACGCTGGGGCTCTCGCTCTATCTGTCCGAGTTCGGGCGCTACGAGATCGTGTACGGGGCGCTCGCCTCGATCATCATCCTGCTGCTCTGGTTCTGGCTGTTCAACATAGGGCTGCTCTACGGCTATGAGCTGAACTCCGTGCTGGAGGAGAAGCACGCACCCAAGCTCGCCGCGGAGGAGCTCGAGGACATCATCGAGGAAGAGGAACGCGACTAGATCGGTTCGTCATGCTCGAGCAGTGCGGATCAGGCCTCAGCCATCCCGCGCTTGAACTCCTCCACCTTGCCCCTCAGCTCAGCATCACCTGTGCCCAGGATCTGGACGGCCAGGATGGCTGCGTTCTTGGATCCGTTGATGGCAACGCACGCTACGGGGACGCCTGATGGCATCTGTACCATAGAGAGGAGTGAATCGAGGCCACCCAGATCACTCGTCTTCATGGGAACGGTGATGACAGGAAGGGGCGTGTATGCTGCGATGACGCCCCCGAGGTGAGCAGCCTTACCAGCAGCTGCTACGATTACGCGGATACCCCGATCAACGGCATTGCTCGCCCAATCATGTACGACAGCGGGTTTCCTGTGAGCACTGGCGATCTTGACCTCGTACGGCACGCCCATCTCGTCCAATTGCTGCATGCACGGCTCCATAGCCGGCATATCAGATTCAGAACCCATGATGATGCCTACTAACGGTGCTGACTCCATGTGGAACTCCCCTCGGATGATCTTCTCGATATCGTACGTTCTACCCCACCCGCAGACTCAGCAGCGTCTCCTCATCTTGAGACCCAGTATGAAGAGCGAGAGTCCGAGTGCTCCCAGGAGCGCGATGAAGATGAGCACTCCTGATTCTCCTCTCGTGAGAGGACGGATGGCACTTACCAAGCGGTCGATGAAGTCCGGGGCGGCGGTCGTCGTGAGCTCCGTTGATACGGGCGCACCACCTTCGCGCACCATCACCGTAAGATACGAGGATGCTCTCAGGGTGCGGTCGTCCGCTTCCGGGCTGTAGTCGAGACGGAGCTCCTGACTCGAGGAGCTGGTAAGTGGCCGGCTATAGGACGCCTCGACGTCGATGCGGATCATCCGGCCCGCTTCTGGCGCGAGGTCGGAGAGGTCGAGGACTATGGAGCGCTCCCCTGTCGCGGTGTCCACAGTGGTCTCGGTCGTGAACTCGATCGGCTCGGGGACACCGCTCGTGGATGCCGTGACTTTGGTGATGGCCGGCACTTCGTCGTCGAAGACGATGCTCGCGTCCAGCCCACCCACGGGGATGTACGGAGGGATCCTGGCCAAATAGACGTACGAGAAGGTCTGACCCTGCGCAACAGGGGTGATGAGATGCTCGCTGCGGGCGCCGCCGATCTCGATGAAGCTCTCGATAGTGTCGTTGTAGAGGGTGAGCTCGGTAGCTCCGCCTTCAGCGGGCGTGGTGAACCCCAGCTTTGAGCGGTCAGCCGTGATGAACGCATCGGGTCTGCCGACATCCTCCTGGCGGAGCAGGTAGGTGGTGCCCGGAGAGAGCCCGGTGACCGAGAAGCCTGCTCGATCCGAGCCCAGCGCATCTCCGAGCGAGAGGAACGTATCAGGCCGGCCGTTGCCGTCCGTATCCACCGGCGCGCCGTAATCGAGACCGCCATCAGCTGAGGCGATACCCTCGAACAGCGTGAAGGAGGCGCCGGTAGCCGCATGGACCGTTCCCGTAGCAGGATCCACGTAGCGTACGTCCACTTCCAACTCGACGGGTGACGGCGTGGCTTCGACGCTGGTCGCCACATCGAAGCGGTAGCCGGTGACGCCTCCCCCAGCGACCCCCTGGACCTCTTCCGGTATATCTACGAGAAGGGCTTGTGCGTCTCGTTGCCCGAGCGGTGCCGTCAGGCCTGCCGCTTCGTACTCCGCGATGCTCCAGAGCACCACGCCGTACGTACCGAGAGGGAGGTCGGCTGCAGTGAGCGTTCCCGCCCCATCGGTCTCGAGACCCGTGCCGGCATCGGTACGCTGGGAGGTCGGGATGTCCACGGAGCCCACCGGCTGATCGCCTTCGAGCGTGAGCTGGCTGATGCGTGTGATGTGGACGCGGACGCCGGGCACAGGAGCCCCCGTATCATCCACCACCGTGACCGTGAGAGAGCCCACCGATCGGTCCACGGTGGGACTGATGATGGGCTCCGCTGAAGCCGTATGGAAGGACATGAGGAGGACGGCCGAGGTGACGGCGATGAGCGCGCCGACCTTGGAGACGATCGTGCGGATGTACGGTCCTATGCGGACTCCTCGCATCCCCCTGCCCCGCAATCCTGTCCTGCTACACCTGCGTTGACTATGCCGCCGCCAGCCATACCGCCTGCGAAGACGAGTGCGTGCTCGTCACCGGGAAGTGCGGCGCGGGCTTGGTCGCGGAGGCTGTTAACCCCGATGAAGAACTGACGCATCATGACCACCATGAGGTAGCGGCCTTTGGGTGTCAGAGTGAGCATCTCGTCATCATCACGGTCGAAGCCGCCCACGGCCTTCATGAAACCGTACTCCATGGGGAGGCCAGCCGCTACGCTCGTACCGAAATCATGGCGGAAGCGCTTCTTGTCCAGGCTGAGACCGAAAAGCTCCATCATGAAGCGGTACCGCATGCGGTCCTTCTTGGGGAAGACCGTCTCGCCCATCACGGACATCTCACCGGCTGCGATCCGCTCGTTGTAATCACGCAGCGAGAACGTGTTGATGTAGAGCGATCCATCGAGGTAGGAGATACCGCCGGATCCGATCGCGGGGTACTCCTCGTAGTTGACGACGTACTCGTCGATGAGCGCGTCACCGGGCTGCGAGAAGGTGTACGCGCTGCTCGGTACGAAATGCGGGTTCGGGCCGCCACAGAATCCGTCGTAGATCATGTGGTAGAAGCGCTCTTCCTTCTCGTAATCCACCTTACCGATGCTCGCCTCGATGCTCTTGCGGGAGACGGGCGAGACCATGAGCGGATAGAAGGTGGTCTGGGAGGCGCCGGACTGCTTCACCATCTCGATGTCGTGGAGGACCATCTCATCGGTCTGCGTGGGGAAGTTGAAGATCATGTCCACGTTGAGCGACTTGAACATGCCCGCCACGGACTGGATGCGCTCCATGATCTCAGCCGAGGATCCGTACTTGTGATAGCGGGCCATCTGCTTCAGGAGGTCGTCGTCGAAGGACTGCACGCCCACGGAGAGGCGCTGCACGATCGGCGCGAGCTTGTCCAGGTACTCGGGGATGAGGTGGTTCGGGTTGGTCTCGGAGGAGACGTCCCCGATGGTGGGGAACAACTCACGCGCGTAGTTGACGGTGGTCTCGAGCTCGTCCATGAGGACGGTGGGGGTTCCGCCGCCGATGTAGACGGATTCGAACTCGTAGCCCTTATCCGCGAGCATCTCCATCTCGCGGCGCATGGATGCGAAGTACGGACGAGCGAGCTCCTCCGAGAACGAGAACCGATTGAACGAGCAGTACGGGCACAGCACCTCGCAGAAGGGCACATGCATGTAGAGCATGTACGGCTTGTCGGGCAGGGGTCCCGGGAGATGGGTGGCTTCCGTGGGGTTTATCTTGAAGTACTTATCGCCGAGCACACGCACGACGTTGGAGAGCATCTTCTCAGCTAGCATGTAGTTCTTACTCCTCGTCTCGGATGACTCTAAGCATGATAGGTCACTCGGCGGCCTCCGACCAATGACGACCTATCCGGTACGGTTTCTCCGGGTATGATGCACAGAACCGACATTCTAGGAGACGGCTTTGGATATCGTGACTTCGGGGGACTTCAGCTTCCTCTTCGTGTTCCTCGCAGGACTGCTTTCGTTCTTCTCTCCTTGCATCATCCCCCTCATCCCGTTGTACATGGGATATCTGGCGGGCGGTACGCGATCGGTGGACGAGGACGGCACCATCCATTACGAACGACGCACGGTCATGTTGCACACGCTGTTCTTCATCATCGGAATCTCCGCAGCGTTCTTCCTGCTCGGGGCAGCGTTCACCACACTGGGCGCCGCGCTCATCGATCATAGGACGCTGCTCGTGCGGTTCGGTGCCATCCTGATCATCATCTTCGGGATCTGGATGCTCCTCCCCGGGGGTGACGCAGGTGGCGAGAAGCGCTTCAGGATGCCCGCCTTCAAGTCCATGAACCCGCTCGCCGCTCTGGCCATGGGGTTCCTCTTCAGCTTCGCGTGGACGCCGTGCGTCGGCCCCATGCTCACGGCCGCACTCCTCATGGCCGCCAGCGCTGAGACCACGGCGCTCGGCTTCGCGCTCATCGGTCTCTACACGCTCGGCTTCGTGATCCCGTTCCTGCTGGTAGGCCTCTTCACCTCGCAGATCCTCACCTGGATGCGCGAGCGCACCGGCTTCATCAAGTGGACCCGCATCATCGGCGGTGTGCTGCTGATCGTCATCGGTATCTCAATGCTCACCGGCTGGATGAACGCCGTGACTTCCCAGCTCTCCCGGTTCACGGGTGCCAGTACGGTGATCGAGCAGACGGTGGACTCCCAGGAGGACGAGAAGGAAGGGAACGTCCCGGACCCGGCTTCTCCGGATGCTGCCGCTCCCGCTCCTCCTGCTTCAGCTGATGCTGGCACTGAAGCACCGGAGCCCGGCTCCGACCCCAACCATCCGCTCGCACCCGATTTCACGCTCGTTGATCAGTACGGCAACACGGTGAGGCTCTCCGACTACCGCGGCAAGGTGGTCTTCCTCAACTTCTGGGCCACGTGGTGTCCTCCTTGCAAGGAGGAAATGCCTGATATCCAGGCCATCTACGAGGAGCGGGGCGAGAACACAGGTGACGTCATCATCCTGGGAGTGGCCAACCCCTCCACGCCCGAGCTCATCAACAACGACGGCCCGGTGGAGGAAGTGACCGCGTTCCTCTCGGACAACGGTTACACCTTCCCCGTGGTGATGGATACGACGAACGAGACGCTCGGCGCCTACCGGGTGAACTCCTTCCCCACCACCTACGTCATCAACAGGGACGGCACCGTGGAAGGCTACATACCCGGCATGGTCTCCAAGCAGATGATGGAGCGGGCCATCGAGCAGTCGCTCGCCAAGCAGTAGGCCTTGGGACTCAGTCCCCGAACTGCATGCGGTAGTAGCGGGCGTAGATGCCGTCGCGCGCCATGAGCTCGTCGTGCGTGCCTTGCTCGGCTACCGCTCCGTCCTCCATGGCGACGATCATGTCAGCATCCTTGATGGTGGACAGACGATGCGCGATCACGAGCGTGGTGCGTCCCACTGAGAGGTCAGCCAGCGACTGCTGCACGATCGCCTCCGATTCCGTATCGAGAGCACTCGTGGCCTCGTCCAGGATGAGGATGCGCGGGTCCTTCAGGAAGACACGGGCTATGGCCACACGTTGCTTCTGTCCACCCGAGAGCTGCGCGCCCTTCTCGCCCACCTGGGTCTCGTAGCCCCGATCGGTCGACATCACGAACTCGTGGATGTTGGCCGCGCGAGCCGCAGCGATGATCTCCTCACGCGTGGCGTGCTCCTTGCCGTAGGAGATGTTCTCGGCGATCGTGCCGTTGAAGAGGTAGACGTCCTGCTCGACGACTCCTATGGAATCGCGGAGCGAGCGCTGCGTCACATCGCGGATATCCGTGCCGTCTATGGTGATGCGGCCGGCATCCACGTCGTAGAAGCGAGGCAGGAGCGCACAGGTCGTGGTCTTGCCACCGCCGGAAGGGCCCACGAGCGCGATCGTCCTGCCCGGCTTCACGTCCAGGTCGAGGCCGTCGATCACATCGTGCACGCCGTCGTACGAGAAGTGGACGCCCTCGTAGCGGACGTGGCCCTCGGTGACCCGGAGCTCGGTCGCGCGGGGAGCGTCCACGATCTCAGGCTTCGTGTCCAGGACCTCTATGAAGCGTCGGAAGCCGGAGTAGCCCTTCTGGAACTGCTCGGTGAAGTTGACGAGGATCTCTATAGGGCCCACGTAGAGCGCGATGTAGATGGCGAAGATAGCCAGGTCAGGAGCGGCAAGACGCCCTTGGATGATGAGCCATCCGCCGAACACGATGGTCACGATGTAGAGCAGTCCCGTGAACGCCGAATTCATGGCGTGATACGTGCCCATGACCTTGTAGGTCCGTTCCTTCGAATCGAGGTAGGCGTCGTTACGGGATGCGAAGCGGTCGGCCTCGTGGTCCTCGTTCGCGAAGGACTTGACCACGCGGATGCCTTGGAGACCGTCCTGCAGCTGCGTGTTGATGTCGGCCATCTTGCGCCGGTTGTCGTAAAACGCTTCCTGCATGGTGCGGTTCTTCGCGTACGTGTAGCCCATCATGACGAGCGTGATGAGACCCAGCACGAGCGCCAGCTCCAGGTTGATGGCTGCCATGAGGATGAACGAGCCGATGATCTTGAGCACCGAGATGATGATGTTCTCAGGCCCGTGATGCGCGAGCTCCGCGATGTCGAACAGGTCACTCACCAGTTTGGACATCATCTCGCCCGTATTGGTGCGGTCGTAGTACGAGAACGAGAACCTCTGATACTGGTCGAAGAGATCCTGCCTCATCCCGCTCTCCATGCGAGCACCCATGATGTGACCCCACGCCGTCACGAAGTACCGTGCCGCGTATCTGACGGCGTACATGATGAAGAGCCCTACGGCGAGAAGGACGAGCGCTCCGCGGATGCGTTCGACATCCCCCACGAAGAGGTTGTTCGTGACCCATCTGAGGACCTGGGGGAACGCGAGGTCGATGGTAGCGATGAGGATCGCTGCTATGAGGTCCAATACGAGAAGGTTCCTCTGGGGCCCGTAATAGGAGAGGAACCTTCGTATCATCGTGCGTTGTGTCTGTTCACTAGCCATATGTGCGGGTCTTCCGCCTCCTAACGCCTTCGGCCACCACGGCCTTTCGGCGCATCATCACGCTTCATCTCATCTATGAATCCTTTGATGAGGGGAGCTGCGATCAATATCACGATCACCGCTACGAGTATCCAGATGACGATGGTCGGGATCTGGAATCCGAATGCCTCGATCATCACGAGCCTCCAATCGTGTCTGATGGTGCTCAGAGCGATACGTTTCCGTAGGGATTCCTATACCCGTAACGACACGGCGCGCATGCGGAGCCTACCCTCAGCTCCACATGCGCGCCGGAACGGTTCTCCCTGCGAGCTATCTCAGCCCAGATAGGACTGAAGTGCGCTCTCGTACGCGATCTGCGCATCGACGAGGGACACATCCACCTTGTCCTCGATGGTGATGCGGTCCCCACCCACGGTGCCGATGACCGAGAAAGGGATGTCGTACGAGGAGAGGAGCTCCTCGAGTGCCTCGATGTCCTCTGCAGCGCAGCTCACGACCACGCGTGACTGAGTCTCCGAGAAGAGCGAAGAGATGACGGGCAGTCCATCGTCCAGAGCCACGACGGCGCCTATCTCACCCGTGATACAGGACTCGGCCAGAGCCACGGCCACACCACCGTCGGAGCAATCATGCGCGCTCTTCACGAGCTCAGCATCGATCGCCGCGCGGAGCGCTGCCTGCACGTCACGCTCGAGTTCCACGTCGAGCGCGGGGATCTCCCCGGCTACGACGTCGTGGATGTGCGCGAGGTACTCGGAGCCGCCCAGCTCGTCCTCGGTCTGTCCGAGGAGCACGACCATGTCACCCTCATCCTGGAACGCCCCGCCGACGACCTTGCCCAGGTCCTCGACCACACCCACGATACCTATGGACGGTGTGGGATAGATAGGTACACCAGCGGATTCGTTATGGAACGAGACGTTACCGGACACGACCGGGACATCCAGCGCACGGCATGCGTCCGCGATGCCCTCGATCGATTCCACGAACGTGTAGTAGACCTCGGGCTTCATGGGGTTACCGAAATTCAGACAGTCCGTGATGGCTGCAGGTACAGCGCCTACACAGCTCACGTTACGAGCAGCCTCGGCGAGTGCGATCGCCGCACCACGCCGCGGATCCAGATAGACGTACCGACCGTTGCAGTCGGTCGAGACCGCGATCCCGCGATCGGTCACCTCACCGCGTCCGGGCATCCCGATCCGCACGACGGCCGCATCAGCACCGGGCGCGACCACGGTGTTGTTCTGCACCTGATGATCGGCTCCTTCCCAGAGTGCATGGCGGGAGCAGATGTTGGGGCTGGCGAGAAGATCCGTGAGTGCGTTCGTCGCATCCTCCACGGAAGCATCCAGGTCGAGCTCTTCAGCAGGATCGTACGCGGCGAGCTCGTCCAAGTAATCAGGGCGGGTGTGCTCGGGATAGTACTTGGGAGCATCATCAGCGAGACGAGCTGCCGGCATGTCAGCCACGACCTTCTCGCCCTCACGGACCACGAAGCGACCGGTGTCGGTGATCTCACCTATGACCACGGCGTTCGTGCCGTAGGAAGCGCAGACGGAGATGACTTCCTCCACGTCCTCCGGAGTCACGACGGCGAGCATGCGCTCCTGGGACTCCGAGACCATGATCTCGTAGGGTTCCATGCCTTCCTCGCGCTGCGGGATCCTCGTTACGTCGATCTCTATGCCCACGCCACCGCGGCTGGCCATCTCGGATGCTGCGGAGGTGAATCCAGCTGCTCCGAGATCGCCGAGTGCTACGAAGAGACCTCGGTCACGTAGGTCGAGGCAGGCCTCGATGATCGCCTGCTCCTGGAAGGGATCGCCTGCTTGAACGGACGGTCGCTCATCCTCGGCCGGGGTGGAGAACTCCTGGCTCGCGAGGATCGATGCAGCACCGATGCCATCACGTCCGGTGGTGGAGCCGATGGCCACGACCTTGTTGCCGGCACCCGATCCTACTGCGCGGGTCAGGTCCTGCTCCCGCAGGAGGCCGACGACCATGGCGTTGATGAGGCAGTTGCCCACGTAGGGCTCAGCGAAGTAGACGTCCCCGCCTACCAGCGGAACACCGATGCGACTCGAATAGAAGCTGGCACCGTCACCGGCGCGCTTCAGGAGGTAGCGCTGACGATCCTGGTCGAGCGGACCGAAGCGGTTGGAGCAGAGTGCTGCGATGGGCCGAGCACCCATGGCGAAGATGTCACGAGCGCACCCACCGATACCGGTAGCCGCCCCCTCGAACGGCTCGATGGCCGACGGGTGGTTGTGGGACTCCATCTTGAACGCCACTGCCCAGCCGTCACCGACGCTGATGACACCGGCGTTCTCACCGGGGCCTTGGAGCACGCGCTCACCCGTGGTGGGGAACTTGCTCAGGTGCGCACGGGAGTGCTTGTACGAGCAGTGCTCGGACCACATGAGCGAGTACATGTAGAGTTCGGTGAGCGAGGGGCTGCGTCCTTGGACTTCGACGACCATCTCGTACTCCGATTCCGTGAGTCCGAGTTCGAGTGCTGCGTCACGGGCTACTTCGGGTTCGAGTATCTCGATCATCGAGCCACCTCCTTCGATGCGGTGATGCCTTGGATGAGACGGGCGCCTTCGGAGGAACCCGTGACGGGATCCACGGCGCGTTCGATGCAGGGCATGAGGCCGAAGACGTTGCCGGCCTCGTTGCAGATACCTGCGATGTCATCGGTCGAGCCATCGAGAGCGGAGCCGCCCTCGGCGCGTGTGCCATCAGCTTCGCAGTAGCGCAGGACGATGCGGCCGCCTTCGCGGAGCTCTGCGAGCGTCTCCTCGTCCGCGACGTAGTGGCCGGATTCATGCGCGATAGGGAGCTCGAGCACGGTGCCCTCTCCAACGTCCACCCAGTCACATACGTTCTTCTCGACCAGCACCGGCACGGTCGCGCAGACCATATCCATACCGGAGTTGCGGACGAGCGCACCGGGCAGGATTCCGGCTTCGGTGAGGATCTGGAAGCCGTTGCCTACGCCGATGACGGGCATGCCACCATCAGCAGCAGCTGCGATAGCGGGGATGATGGCGCTGGAACGAGCGAGCGCACCAGGCCTGATATAGTCACCGTACGAATAACCACACGGGAGCACGATACCTCCCACATCCGGGAGTTCCGTAGCGTCGTAGCGCACGAACTCGGTCTCATGGCCGAGCTTCGCGAGTGCGTACGCCATATCATGTGCCCCGGTGGTTCCGGGGAATGTCACGATACCGAAGCGCATGCTACGCCTCCTCGGAGATCGTGAAGTCCTCGATGATGGGGTTGACCAGGAGTTCGTCGCACATGGTGCGGACCTGGTCCTCGGTCACGTCGTCCGCCACGGTGAGGCGGATGAACTTGCCTACGCTCACACGCTCCACGCCCTCATGGCCGAGCTCAGCGAGCTTCTTGGTAGCCGCGTCACCTGCTGAATCGAAGACGCCTTCCTTGAACGTGACATGCACGTGGTAGTTCTTCATCAGTGGTCACCCTTCTTCTTAGGGGCGGCGTTCTCCGCGCCGTCCACACCGATAGCGTCCTTGGTGTCGGTCGAGGCGGGAGCCGCCTTACCGCTCTTGGCCTTCTTGGCCGCTTTCTTCTCGTCCAGCTTCGCGCGCTCCTCGTAGACGATACGTTCCTGCTGCTTGCGCGACATCGAAGCCGCGAGTTTGCGGGCGTTGTTGCGGATGGGGCGGATCTTGATCAGATCGAGCGCGAGCGTCGATATGATCGCGATGTATGCGATTACGAGCACCGTCATCGCCACCGCGGGTGGAAGATCCGGGAACTGGAACTGAAGTATCCAAGATGCCAGCGTGGCTACGATGGCGACCACCAGGACGATCCACCAGATACGACGCAACTTCTTGTACTGGTCGTTCTGCTCCATGAGGATGCCGCCGACCGTCATGGCCAGATCGCGGTCGCGTTGAGCTGCCGCGCGCTGATCCTTCTCCTGGGCCTTCTGTTCGGGGCTCTTGGAAGCTCCTCCCAAAAGGCCACCCGTCTTGGCCGGTTTCGAGGACTTCATACGCACTGAGTCCCCAGCCTTGCGAGCAGGTCTAGCTGAAGCAGCGGACTTCCTTGTCTTGCCCTGCTTCTGCTCGCCGGTATAGCGTTGGTTCATTGGGTTCCTCTGTGCCATGCCTTTACGTTCCTTCCGGTCGGAATTCGGTTCCAGTCAAGCGCTCATAAGCCTCGCGATACTTGTCCGAGGTGGCGCTGATGACCTCTTCAGGGAGTTCCGGCGGAGTGCCGGAGAGATCCCAATTGTCCTTGAGCCAATCACGTACGTATTGTTTGTCGAAGCTGGGCTGGACGACACCAGGTTCATAGGTATCAAGCGGCCAGAAGCGGGAGGAGTCGGGTGTGAGGGCCTCGTCGATCCAGGCGATATCATCACCATCGATAAGCCCGAATTCGAACTTCGTATCAGCAATGATGATCCCGCGCTCACGAGCGTACTCACGAGCTGCGGTGTATAGGGAAAGCGAGACATCCCTTAGGCGGGTGGCCAACTCAGACCCAACAATCTCCTCCATTCGCTCGAAGGTGATGTTCTCATCGTGGTCACCTATCTCAGCTTTCGTCGACGGAGTGAAGAGTGGCTCAGGCAGCTCATATGCCTCGTCGAGTCCCCCTGGGAGTTCGATTCCGCATACCGTTCCCGATGCTCGGTACTCCTTGAGCCCCGATCCCGTGAGATATCCACGCACGATGCATTCCACGGGCAGAGCCTCCGCCTTCTTGGCGATGGTTGAACGGCCCCGGAGCTCGTCGACGTAGGGCGAGAAACGCTCAGGGAGATCAGCAACGTCCGTACTGATGAGATGGTTGGGAGTGAGATCCGCGAACTTCTCGAACCAGAACTGCGAGAGACGGGTGAGGACCTCACCTTTATACGGTATGTCGTCCGGGAGGATGAAATCGAATGCACTGATGCGGTCCGTGGTCACGAGGAGGAGTGAGTCCCCCAGGTCGTAGATGTCCCGCACCTTGCCTTGGTGATCGGGGGTCAGATCCGTATAGGGCACTGGGAATCCTTCCGTCGTAGGAGTCGGTGACCATTGTACGTGACAACCGGCACCCTAACGTCACCGGTGTGTTTCTAACCTATGAGGTAATCATCTTCATCTATGAAGACGGGATTGTCTCCTTTGCCGAGCTGCCTGTTGGTACCGGCTTCCCGGGCCTTCCGCTCCTTGGTAGCAGCACGCGCGGCACGTGAACCTAACAGGTTCCCATGCTCGTCGAATCCATCACGCGGGAAGCGCAGCGTGAACTTGGTACCCACATCAAGTTCTGACTCCACGGTGATAGCACCATGGTGCTTATCCATGATCTCCTTCGTGACGGAGAGACCGACGCCGAGACCGCCCTGTGCGCGGTTACGACCGGCATCCGCTCTCCAGAAGCGCCCGAATATGCGCTCCATGTCCACCTCTGAGATCCCCATGCCGGTATCGGCCACGACGATTCTGACTTCCTTCTTGTCACATTCAAGCGTGATAGTGACCACGTCACCTGCTTCGCTGTAGCGGACTGCGTTGGAGATGAGGTTCACGATGGCTTGACCCACCATGTCACGGTCCACATCAACCCAGACCTCATCCTGCCCGGTGTCGTTCCTGCAGACGAATTCGAGTCCGGCATCCGAGATGAGAGCCTCATGCGTGGTGCGCACGCGCTCGAGCAACTCGACGAAGTTGGTGGGGCGTGGCGAGAACGAGATGGTTCCGCTCTCCAGTCGTGAGAGATGCAGTAATGCGTCAACCAGACGCGAGAGTCTGCGGGATTCGGAGGCGAGTGTGGCGAGACGTTCCTGATCGGCCTCGAAGACGCCGTCCTGTATTGCCTCGACGGTGGAGATGATCGCCATCAGTGGAGTACGCAGCTCATGGGCGACGTCTGCGATGAGGCGACGCTCAGATTCACGATCGAGCTGGAAGGATGCGGCCATGGCGTCGAACGTCTGGCCGAGCTTGGCCAACTCGTCCTCGCCTTCCAGATCGGCACGAGCGGAAAGGTCACCATCACGAACGCGTGCAGCGGTCTCCGTGATCCTGCGAACCGGCATGACGAGTCCCGTTGAGAACGCGAAGCCTACGATGACGGCCAAACCCACCGCTACAGCAGCGGCGATGATGATCGCCTGGTATGAGCTCTCGCGGAACGCGGCATCGTTAGGGGTAAGGAAGGCTTCCGAGCCATAAGCCCAGATACGAACCGTCCCGATGCGCTCGTTATCTGCGGTCAGGATAGGTGCCTGAGCCAGATTAGATCTGCTCGGTTGGACGGAGATGGGTCTTCCGTCCAGAGATTGCGGTACGTCCGTCGCGTAGACGGCGTCATACATGACACGTCCGTTGCTATCCAGCACCTGTACACCGATGCTCTTCGAGAACGAGGAGGCATTGATAGCCGGTGTGAGCACCCGCGTGTTCCATGCACCGTCTTCGTCATATCGAGCGCCGATAGTGGATGCTGTGGTGCGCGCCAACGATTGCATGTTCTCGCGCGTGTAGCTCTGGAACTGATTCTCCCAGACCACGGCCAACACGCCTACGAGGATGAGCGCTGTCATAGCAGCGATGAGAGCGAACGCCCCCGACACCCGTGTGGCGTAGGAGACGCTCGGTAATCTCAAGCTCGGTTGTCTTCTCTGGGTCCCGGAAGACTCGTCCTTCTCGTCCGTCGAATCCTTCACTGCGAGATCATCGAGGTCGAGCTCTCCCGAGAGCTCGTTACCGTGGACCACTCATCACCCTTCTTCTTGCTCCTTCTTGGGTGCGTCGAACCGGTACCCCACGCCGTGAACCGTGTAGAGCCAGGTGGGATTGCGCGGGTCATCGCCCAGCTTGGCTCGTAGGTTCTTGACGTGTGAGTCTATGGTGCGCTCATAGCCCTCGAAGTCATATCCGAGGACCTTCTCCACGAGCTCCATACGCGTATAGACGCGGCCCGGATAGCGAGCCAGAGTGGAGAGCAGCTTGAATTCCGATGCGGTGAGATCGATCTCCTCGCCGTCCACGAGGACGCGATGGCCGGAAATGTCTATGGTCAGACGGCCGAAGTCGAGTACCTCTCGTGCCGGCTCCGACTCAACGTGTGCTCTTCGGAGCAACGCACGGACACGGGCAACGAGTTCACGGGGCGAGAAGGGCTTGATGAGATAGTCATCGGCGCCCAACTCGAGGCCGATGATGCGGTCCTCGACCTCACCTTTCGCGGTGAGCATGATGATGGGGACCTCTGAGGTGTCACGGATGGCGCGGCAGACGCGCTCACCGGAGAGCTTGGGGAGCATGAGGTCGAGAACGACGAGGTCGTATGCTTCCTTCTCGAATTCCTCGAGTGCCGACTGGCCATCACCTACGGCGGTGACCCAGTAGCCTTCGCGCTCGAAGTACGCGGCTACTGCATCACGGATAGCCTTCTCATCCTCGACGAGTAGTATCTTGCGAGATTCTGCGCTCATGTTCCGCCCCTCCGCGTCCGGTCCCGATGTCATGGATCGGGTCTCGTGCCCCGTTACGAATACGATCGTAGATACAAGTGTACCCGTGCAGGTGGGAGCTCTCGTTCTTCCATGGAATCTACCGTTAGGGCCCTCGGACGCAGCGGATCCACGGTGCGGCGATCACTTGAGCGTGAACGAACGCAGAAGCGTAGCGTGAGGGAGTCCCGTCTGGATGTCGTTGACCTGAGCGAAGAGATGGAGGCGATCGTTCAGACCCAGCGTAGCGGGGTAATCTCCGTGATCGAGCGCGCCATCGGGAGCAGGGATGCGGTAGTAGGTCTGCAGCTCGGGATCGAACACGAGGGTGGACGCCTGATCCTTGATGGCGTAGCAACCACCCTGCTTGGTCATCTCCGCACGTGGTTCACGGTTCACCACCAGGAACGGCCCGGTACTGGGCCCTATGAAGGACCCCATCCTGCCCAGGATGCCCCCGAAGCCGTAATCGGCCTCCACCGAGAACCCGAAGCCCGACTCGAGATACGTAGCACCGAACGGTCTCACCGAGCGCGGCATGACGAGCTCATCGAGCTGCGCGTCTCCGGCGTCCACGTTGAGCGCCACGATCCGGTACCGGGTGCCCGATTCCTCCACGCGTGGCACCACGGTGAGGATGCCTTGGCTGATGGTGGGCGGACAGGCGAACCGGCCCGGTGAAGTCATCATGACCTCGGCCGCACTGTCCCCGAGACTCCAGGTACGCAGCTCCGAATCCTCCCGGCGTGCCGGTCCCGACGGATCGGGCATCTTGGTCCAGAAGATACGATCCTTCCAGATGGCGAGGAACGGCGGCGAGTAGTCGGTGGTTCCGGTGTCCACCTGCGTGGCGGCGTCGGGATCCAGCGATCCGTCGAACGGAGCGGCGAAGACCACCCACTCATCCGTGATGTGATCCACTTCCACCCAGACGATGGCGTTCGCGCTCATGCGCACGTCGTAGAGCGAGAACCGCAGGGGATCCTTGAGCGACTCGGGGATCACCGTGGTCACGGCACCGGAACCGAGGTCGAGCGCATTCACGACCGACATGGGCATGACCGTCTCGCCCCGTGACAGGACCGCCGCGAACCGGTCGTCATCCACCCAGACCTGGGATCCGAGCGGAAGCTCGTAACTGGCCACGAGCGTGGCGCCGTTGGAAGTAGCGGTGAGGTCCAGGAGCGAGGTGCTCTGCAGGTCGTCGAAGTCCGGCGTCCGCGTGGCTTCCTCCTCCTCATCCGGTTCGGACGTATCCGCGCTGCAGCCGGTCAGCCCGTACGAAGCAGCGGCGAGGGTGACCGCCACACCGGCAGCACCCACGCTGAACCGGCGACGCGTCAAGAGCCTCTGTTCGTCCTGCTGCTCGGGGTGGGTCATGCGGGTCACTCGCTTTCGAACTCGAGGGTCTCGAGGCGGTCGAAGACCGTATGCACGTTGTGCAGGAACACCCAGGGATCGAAGATGGCGTCCAGATCGGCGTCATCCAGCGGACATGCGGGGTCGGCAGCCAGGCGAGCACGGTAATCATCACCCTCGCGCGCGTTCTGGATATCGTCCCAGACCTCCATGGCGTTGCTCTGCACCACGAGGTAGGCATCCTCGCGTGTCATGCCTGTGTCCACCAGGGCGAGAAGGACGCGGCTCGAATAGATCAGCCCGCGGGTGAGCTCCAGGTTGGCCTTCATGCGCTCCGGATAGAGCACAAGCCCGTCCAGGATCCAGTTCAGTTTGTGCAGCATGTAGTCGAGCGCGATGAAGCTGTCGGCTTGCGCCACGCGCTCGGCTCCCGAGTGCGAGATGTCACGCTCGTGCCAGAGCGCCACGTTATCGAACGCGACCTGCGCATTGGCCTTCACCACGCGCGCGAGACCGCAGATGCGTTCCGCAGTGATGGGATTGCGCTTGTGCGGCATTGCCGAAGAGCCTTTCTGGCCTTTGGCGAAGGGCTCCTCCACCTCGAGGGTGTCGGTCTTCTGAAGTGCACGGACCTCGGTCGCGATCTGCTCGCACGTGGCTGCTGTGATGGCGAGTGCTGAAGCGATATGCGCGTGATGGTCGCGGGCGATGACCTGTGTTGATAGCGGCTCAGGAGAGAGACCGAGCTTCTCGGCGACGAACTCCTCAACCCGCGGATCGATGTTGGAATAGGTGCCTACCGCCCCGGAGATGGCACCGAACGCAGCGGACGTGGCGCGCGCTTGAAGAAGGCGCTCCTCGGCGCGCTTGAAGGCCCAGGCCCATGCACCGAACTTCATGCCGAAGACCATGGGCTCCGCGTGTATGCCGTGGGTGCGGCCTACACAGAGCGTTTCTCGCTCCTCGAAGGCGCGGCGTTTGCAGATCTCCCCCGCCTCTCGGACGCCGGCCAGGATGAGATCGATGGCTTGGGTGAGCTGGTAGCACATGGCGGTGTCGCCCAGATCGGACGAGGTCATGCCGTAGTGCACCCAGCGTGATGGCTTGGGATCCCCTTCAGGGACTTCGGCATCTATGAATTCCGCCATGGCCGTGAGGAACGCGATGACATCATGGTTGGTGACGGCTTCGATCTCCTCCACGCGCTCGGATGAGAAATCAGCGTACTTCCTGATCCACGCAGCCTCTTCCTGGGTGATGCCGATCTCGCCGATCTCAGCATGAGCCTCACACGCCAGGATCTCTATCTCCTGCCATATCTCGAACTTGTTCTCCAGCGAGAAGATCCGCCCCATCTCAGGACGTGTGTAGCGATCGATCATCATTGCTCCTCGTGTCAGACGTCGTGGAAACCCCAAGTATACGGGAGCTGATGCGCCCTCCGTGAACCACCCATGGGTCGCCATGAAACCGAAACATAGATGCTCCATAATGAATGGGTCATACATGTGCTGCATCATGAGGGAAGGACCACCATGACCTACGTATCCCGCATCATCGAGGACGTGCAGCGTAAGAACCCGGGTGAGCCCGAGTTCATACAAGCTGTGACCGAGGTACTGGGATCGCTCGAGGACTTCATCGAAGCTAACCCTATCTACGAGGAGCACTCCGTCCTGGAGCGTCTCGTGGAGCCCGAGCGGATGGTCATCTTCCGCGTGCCGTGGGTAGACCGTGATGGGAAGATCCAGGTCAATCGCGGATATCGCGTCCAGTTCAACAGCGCTATCGGTCCATACAAGGGCGGCATCCGCCTGCACCCCTCCGTCACCCTGGGCACCATCAAGTTCCTCGGGTTCGAGCAGATCTTCAAGAACTCACTCACCGGCCTTCCCATCGGTGGAGGTAAAGGTGGTTGTGACTTCGACCCCAAGGGCAAGACCGACCAGGAGGTCATGAACTTCTGCCAGAGCTTCATGACGGAGCTGTACCGCCACATCGGTGCTGAGACCGACGTCCCCGCCGGTGACATCGGGACCGGCGCTCGTGAGATCGGCTACATGTTCGGTCAGTTCAAGCGCATCGCCAACCGCTACGAAGGCGTGCTCACCGGAAAGGGTCTCTCCTACGGCGGAAGCTTGGCGCGCACCGAAGCTACCGGCTACGGTCTCATCTACTTCGTGGATGAGTTCCTCGCGCAGAACGGTGACTCCTTCGAGGGCAAGACCGTCACCGTCTCCGGTGCAGGCAACGTTGCTATATTCGCAGCTGAGAAGGCCATGGAGCTCGGCGCTACCGTGGTAACCATGTCCGACTCCTCAGGTTGGGTCCACGATCAGGAGGGGATCGACCTCGACCTCGTGAAGGATATCAAGCTGGAGAGACGTGGCCGGATCTCAGAGTACGTAGTTGAGCGTCCTGGTGCAACGTATACCGAAGGCCAGGGTGTATGGTCCGTGCCGTGTGACATCGCACTCCCCTGCGCCACGCAGAACGAACTCTTCCTCGATGACGCTGAACAGCTCGTGAAGAACGGCTGCAAGGTCGTGGCTGAAGGTGCTAACATGCCCACCACGCTCGACGCCACTCACTACCTCCAGGAGAATGGCGTCATATTCTGTCCTGGCAAGGCAGCTAACGCTGGTGGCGTCGCGACTTCAGCGCTAGAGATGGCGCAGAACGCATCCCACTGTTGCTGGTCGTTCGAAGACGTGGACAACCGCCTCAAGGGCATCATGATCAACATCTTCCTCGCAGCAGACATCGCTGCTGAGCAAGCAGGGCGCGAAGGTGATTACGTCACCGGCGCAAACGTAGCCGGCTTCAAAAAGGTAGCAGAGGCCATGATCGCGCAGGGTGCGGTCTAGCCCTCGTCGCTGTAGTGCATGAAGTCGAGAGCTCCGTTCTCGAACACCCACGCCCCCTCCTCGATCGCAAGGTCGAGGAGGGCGAAGTGACTCCCATCCTCAGCACGAAGATAAGCTGTTGCTCCCTGCGAGTGGTCGATGGCTTCAGCCTCATCTGAGCTCACACCGAAGAAGGCGATAGGTCCTTCTCGCACGGTATCGAACGTTTTCTCACCCAACTCGATCCATACATCAGAGTAGCCGTCAGGTACTTCCAATCCATAGTTGGTAACACCTGAATCGGATCTCATGATCAGACGAGCCGCTCCGAGTTCCTCGGTCGGTAGATCGTTTGCTTCGTCGAATGATGGCGGAAGGAGGTGGGTGACGGCTCGCTCGGCGGGATAGTAGTAGGGATCGACGGTGTAGTCGGCATTCGTCCAGATCACGATATCCGGCTGAGCTATCTCGACGAAGTACGGGAGCCTGAATATGTTCAGATAGTTGTGGACCTGTCGCGTGTCCGAGAACTGGTTCTTGAGGGTGTCCATGTAGTTGTTGAAATAGCTGCCGTTGAAGAGGAGGAGTGATGGCGCATCAGTGAACCGCTTGGACTCGTAGTAGGAACTACCGGAGTAGGGGCTCTCCATGACTACACCTTGTGAGCGTTCCTGGTCGTACTTCGCGGAGACACCCATCTTCGGAAGATACTGGGTGGTCGTCTCATCTATGGGGGAGTAAGTCATCGGAAGCGATTCGAGTTCGACCTCATCAGCTACGTAATCATCGAGGTCGAAGTCCTCGATGTCGTAACCCAGGGCTTGAACATCATCCACGATCGCTTGAGATCCCACCAGCGCCCCGATGTTCGACCAATGACCCGCGTCATATGTACGATTGAAGACAGGGACTCCAGCATCCTTCGCCTCGATCAACGGATCGGCTAGGTCCAGATGCTCGACTCCGAGTGATTCCAGCTCCGGCACCAGGATATCCGAGGTGTGGACCAAAGGTCCGACCGAATCCGGCACATACTCCGGATACACCCTGGATTTGGATGGCGTGATCACGTAGAGGAAATCGATACCTCGCGCATCGAGATACTCCTGCACAGATCGGACGTATTGCGCGTATGTGCGGATATACTCCTCGTCGAGCGGCTCCTCGTAGAAGCGGGAGAACACCACACCGTCGTCACCGTATTCGTACGTGGGGTGATCCATGACCCCGAAGAGAGCATCATTCAGTACAGAGTAGGCGCCGACCATCTCCTTGCGGAAACCGATCCGATCGGAGAAGTACAGCTCCAAGTAGCCGCCGTCCAACTCCTCGGGAAACTCCTGCAGTGGGCGATTGTCGATCTCGGACAACACCTCAGGGCGATAATCAGCCTTGACGGCAACTGCTATCACTATGAGCAGGGAACACACGAGCGATACGATCCGGATCAACATGATCATCCGTTCCCCTCGTTCATCCTTCCGATCCATGATGCTCTCACCTCCCTAGAACTGGGCGTAGAGGAATGGGCTGTACGTGCTGTTCACGATGTAGATCAGACTCAGGGCGAGAAGGACGGGTGCAGCAAGCCCTTGGAGGATCTCCCATGAACGTCGTCCTCGGAACTTCTCGCCCATCCGAGAGAAGATGGGGGTAGACAAGAGCGCCCCTGCGATCAGATAGGAGATCAGCTGGGGATCCAAGTAGTACGAAACAGCGAAGAACTGCGTGTCACTCGTGCCATAACTGACCAGCATACCGAGATAGGATATGGCTTGTCCGATGTCCGCCGATCGGAAGAAAACCCACCCGAGGAGTACGATCATCATCGTGTACGCCCAGGAGATGAAGGTTGGGGACTTCCGCTCGGTTGATCTGACGCGTATAACCCGGTCGATGATCATGAAGATGCCATGCCACACGCCCCAGGCGATGTAGGTCCATGATGCGCCATGCCAAAGTCCCGACACCGTCATCACTATGAAGAGGTTGACGTAGACGTTGCCACGTCGGCTCCCTCCGAGGGGGAAATAGAGGTAGTCACGGAACCAGGTGGAGAGTGAGATGTGCCATCGGTGCCAGAACTCACCGAGCGATCGTGAGATATAGGGATAGTCGAAGTTCTCCTTGAATCTGATGCCGAACATGCGAGCGAGGCCGATCGCCATATCCGAGTAACCCGCGAAGTCCAAGAAGATCTGAAGCGTGAAACAAATGAGCCCGAGCCATGCTGTAGGTGTGTCGATCCCGTTCGTCTGAGCGAGGAAGATGGCGTCCACCACCTTGCCGAGACCGTCTGCGAGGATGACCTTCTTACCGAGGCCCATCAGGAAGCGACGCAGGCCTGCCGACAGATCCTCGAATCGAGCTCCGTCCTGTGCGAAGGATGACGAGAGGTCCATATCGCCGTATCGGACGATGGGACCTGCGATGACCTTCGGGAAGAAGAGCGCCCACACGGAGAACTCGAGGACGGAGTCGCTGGTTTCGATATCACCGCGATACAGATCGATGAGATATGAGACGAGTGAGAACGTGATGAACGAGATCCCCAGAGGCTGGAGCAGTGCGATGCTCTCGAATTGGATCCCTGAGAACATACTCACCGTCTCGCGGAAGAAGTCCAGGTATTTATAGACCGCCAAGAACCCGATATCCAGGATGATACCGGCTGCGAGTTTCACCTTCCTCCCTGAGCCACCACGTGCGAGCGAACGCCCGAGTAGGTAGTTGATGAGGATGATGAGCGCGATATGCGGGAGGTACTCGAGTGATGTGAGTGCGTAGAAGAAGATGCTCGCAACCAGAAGTATCATCTTGCGAACGAGCACGGGCCTTGGAGCGAGCCGAGCCAGCGAGTGAAGAGCTAGCACGAGCGGGATGAAGAAGACTATGAACGTGAGTGAGTTGAGCGTCAATGTTCTGGTTGTTCCGATACAGGTTCCAACACGATGGAAGCATCATATACGAATCATTTGTAAATATCCTGTAACTGCTCTACTCGCTTCTATCAGTGGTGGTTTCCTCCGCTGAAGCTCCGTCCGCACCGTTCAGGGAGCTCTTCTCCTGCTCCTCCTTCTTAGCTACGCGCTTCTGTAGTGACTCCCTCATCGAGGAGCCGAGTTCCTTCGTGGTCTGACGCTTGTCCTTCAGCAACCGGAGCGAGTTCTCACGGCTCAGCCTCTGGTGGTGACGCATGATCTCGATGAAACGGGCAGGATCGGCGATGAGTTCGGAGGCTGCCTCGATGGGCTGTGATGCGACCACACGCGATGTCAGAGTCGTGAGCGCAGGCATGAGGAGCACGGTCAGGGCACCAGCGCTGACCAGAATCGATGCGGTCGTCTCGTCCATGAAATCACTCCGCGTAGCAACCGCAGTCACGGCCACGATGATGGGCAGTGCCGTAGCGGCATAAAGCGAGATGGTGAGGCGATCATTGAAGTTCAGGTCTTCTCGATCGGATGCCAGGACGTACGTGGAGAGAAGGACGGGTATTGCACGGGCTATGATGATGACCCCTACGAACCCGAGCAGGAGACCAGGCTCCTCGACGACCACCTTCAAGTCTATGTTGGCACCTGATACGGCGAAGAACAGCGGGATGAAGAACCCGTACGCAACGCCTTCGAGTTTCTTCTCCAGATCATGGTTACCATCAGGGAAGAGGAAGCGGAGGATGAAGCCTGCCGCGAAAGCGCCGAGAACGATGTCCAATTGGAACGCTGCCGCGATAGCAACGAGACCGGTCAGGATCAGGATCGTGAAACGGACCATGGTCTGCGAAGTGGACTCGGCCTTGTGTTCGATGAAGTCCCAGATCTTGGAACCTACGTTTGCTGCCAACTTCGGAATCACGGCCGTGAAGATGGCGATGACCAGGAATGTTACGAGAACGATGATGACCTCGACGGTCGAACGCGTGGAGAGCAGCAATGCGATAGCTAGGATCGGGAAGAGTTCACCGGCCATACCGTGAGCGAGGATGTTCTTGCCCATGGGTCCGGAGTCATGATCGCGCTCCTTGAGGATAGGGAAGATGGTGCCGATCGCAGTGGATGTCATGGCGATGGCCAGAGCGAACCCCGTGGGAGAACCGAATCCGACACCAGGCAGGATCATGACGATGCCGAGTGCAACAGCGAATGAGACGAACCACGTACCTGTAGCAACACGCCCTCGTTCACCGGCGAGAAGTTCGGGTTCGATCTCATAGCCGGCCAGAAGGAAGAGGAATGCGAGACCGAGCTCCATCAGCAGATCAATCGAGGGCGTCACGGCAATGATGCCCAGGAGGTTGGGTCCGAGCACTGCTCCGATCAGGATGATGAACACGACTTCCGGGAATGGCTTACCCGGTATGAGCTGTGCCAGCATGGGTGCCACGAATGCCACAGCGGCGATGATGGCGATGGATATGAGTACACCTGTCATAGGGTCTCCCCGGAAGAATCGTTTGTCACACTCAACTATCTACTTCTTCCCAAACCATTCCATCAGCATCATGCGAGAGATTTCACCATCTTGATATGGGGGCATCCCTCATCATCGTACGGCTCTCCTACCTGACGGTACCCACATCTCTCGTAGAATCCGCTCGCACGAACCTGGGCCGATAGCTCTACTCGGACAGCACCTTCCAAGGCTGCGATCCGCTCGAGCTCCGTTATCAGCACGCGTCCGAGGCCGGTACCACGACGCTCAGCCACGATCGCGATGCGTCCGAGCATCCACACGTCCTTCTCGCCCGACGAAGGGAAGAGTCTGCCTGTAGCTATAGGCTCGCCCTCATCGTGGAGAACCAGATGGATGGCTCGATCGGGCTCGTCGTAATCGTCGAATTCGTGCTCGAAGCCTTGCTCGTCCATGAAGATGGCGGTGCGCAGAGCGCGTGCGTCATCGGATAAAACCCTGGTTATAGTACTATCCACGATATATCCTCCTTGTGTTCGCCCAAGACCAACGCCTCTTGGATAAACCTATGATAGATGTACAATCTTGGTTCGATCGAAACTCGCATATAGAGGGGAATACGGATGAAGCAAGCTTCTGAGATCCAGCTCTACACGCGCGAGGAAGGCTATATCCCTCGTGTCGCAGCCGTCCATGATCTCTGCGGGTACGGCAAGTGTTCGCTCGGCGTGGCCATCCCGGTTCTTTCCGCGGCAGGTATGGATGTCTGCCCCGTTCCCACGTCCCTCTTCTCCACGCACACGCTCTATCCGAATTTCCATATGCATGATACGACCGAGATGCTCGATGATTACCTGGCCCACTGGCGCGAGGTGAACATAGGGATCGACGCCGTTTACAGCGGGTTCCTGGGCGCGGCTGAACAAGTGGCCAGCATCAAAGAGATATACGCCGATCACCCCGATGCACTTCGCGTGGTGGACCCCGTCATGGGCGACGGCGGCAAGATCTACCCCACCTACACGCCCGAGCTCTGCGATCAGATGGGCAGCCTCGTCAACGGTGCCGATCTACTGACTCCTAACCTGACGGAAGCTTCCCAGCTCACGGGCCTTCCGTACCCCGGTCAGAGTCCCACGGACGAGCAGACCGAGGAGATCCTGGACGCCCTCATCGACCTCGGCGCCAAGTACGTCGTGCTCAAGGGCATCGTCCGCGGCGAGCGCATCCAGAACCACATCAAGGGTCATGACTGCGAGCACGCGATCGTCGAGGAGGACCTCCTCCCCTTCTACCTCCACGGCACTGGCGACCTCTACTGCAGCTCGCTCCTGGCCGCCCTCATGGCCGAGCACGACCTGCTCGAGTCCGTGGAGTTCGCCAGCAGGTTCGTGGTCGAAGCCATGGTCATCTCCCAGAAGCAGCCCGATTTCCAGAAGCGCGGCGTGAACTTCGAGCCGCTCCTGGGTAAGGTAGCCGCCCTCCTCGAGAAGTGATCTCCGCAGTACCAGCCCCGTAAGCCGGGCGAGAAGAACGCGACACACGAGAGCCTCCATCCGATCACCCGGTGGAGGCTCTCGTAGTCAGGGTGGATGGCCGTACAGACAGTAGAGCCCCGGTTGAACCGAGGCTCTACTGGTCGACCCTGATCCTTACGATGGTGCTCACTTCTTCAGATACGCGCTCTCTTCCGCCATGAACTTCTCGCCCAGCTCACCTGCGAGTCCGTAGTACGGGTGAGTCACTCGCCCGCGGATGGTACTCATGAGCTCGGGAACCCATGGTTCGAGATGATCCTCGAAGAACGTGGTCTGCTTCTCCATGTATGCGGAGAGCGTCTCCTCGTCTTCGGCATCCTTGGCACGACCGATGAGTGCCGACATGAACAGGAGTTCCTTAGCGAGATGATCCTCGGGCAGGACGTCCATGCCGGTGATAGCGATCCCTTCGGAATCGAAGAGACGCTTCATCTCATCGTGGGGGCCTCTCATCAGGACCTTCTCGTCACTGACGTAGACGGACTCGTAGAGCGAGATCGGGTTCCTCGACATGTTGAGGAAGAACCGTGCGTACTCAGCGTTCAGATCGGTCAGGTAATCGGAGAGATCACCTTCCGGTATCTGTAGCGCTATCTTCTTGAGCGGACCATCGAACGCGGGGGCATCGTTTCGCAGGCTCTCCAGGAGAGCTATGGTGGGCTCACGTGCGAAGAAAGCGGCAAGGATCTTGTACGTAGCCTCCCGATAGGTCAGCTCATTATCCAACTCTCGTTTGCGGGGCATCTGAACCTCTCTACTTCGCGATCAGCATGACGGGCATGGTGTCGCCCTCGTAACGCTCAGCTGTGAGGCCGAGTTCCTCCACTTTCGCCTCGAGCTCCTCGAGGGTTCCGGACATGAGTGCTTGGGTCGGGCAGGTCTGCGCGCAGCGGGTGGGTTCGCCCTCTTCCAGCGCGAGGGAGGTGCAGAAGTCGCACTTATCCATCTTGTCGTCGGCAGCCGGATCGAATTCCGGGATGTCGAACGGGCAAGCACCTGCGCACGCCTTGCATGAGATGCAGAGCTCCTGGTCCACGAGTACGGCTCCGTCCTCGGCACGCTTGTAGAGTGCGCCGGTGGGACAAGCCTCCACACACGCGGGCTTCTCGCAATGCATACATGATTTCGAGAAGAACGAGCGCTTCACGTCGGGGAACGTTCCCTCGATCGTGTCAGGCACCGTTCTGCGAGCTATGGTACCTGCCTTGATACCGTGCCATTGCTTACATGCCACCTGGCAGCCCCAGCATTGGATGCAGCGGTTGGGCATGAAAAGGAATCCTACGTTCGACATCGCTACTCCTCCCAGGGGCTGATCTTGACGAGGGTCTGCTTAGCCATCGCCGAATGGAAACTGTCGAAGTTCTCTAACGTGGAGTCGTAGAGCACGTTGACTTCTGCTCCACCATCGAGGTAGCCATAACCCTCCAGATCCAGATCCTCACAGGCCTGCCAGAAACCACGCTTGGTCATAAGGACATCAGGTGCGATACCTTCGAAATACGTGGCGTACAGTTTGCAGTAACCATGTGGGGACTCGACACGGACCCACGTACCGTCCTCGACTCCGTATTCCTTACCAGCAGCCGGGTTCATGATGATCCACGGATACGGAAGGATCTCGCGGAGATACGCGTTGTCCAAGTAGTGAGCGTGCTGGCACGTACGATGTGCATGGACGTCGGTGATGATCAGCGGATACTCCTCAGCGAGCTCGGGTGTCTTATCCAAGCTCTCCGGCGGACCCACGTACTCGGGGAGATACCCGAGGGTTCCGGTTTCCGTGTTGTTCGGCTTGCCGCCGATCCACATGTTCTTGCACTGAACCTTACCTTCAGGCAGCTCTTCGAAGACCGTAGCGTAATCCTGATAGACGGGTTCCTCCGGCTTCGATCCGTCGGTGCGTTCGACGAAGATGCCTTCGGGTGCTGCGCGGAGCTCTTCAAGCGTGATTCCCGACCCTTCGAGCTGCTCACGCAGACACTCGTCCATGTCACCGTTCCAGAAGTCCTCGCCATAACCAAGGCGTGTGGCCAGATCGAGGTAGAAGTCCCAGTCGGAACGTGCTTCGCCGATGGGCTCTATGACTCCGGAGTTCATGCCGATGAACGTTCCTCCCGGCTGATTCTTGACCGCGAACTGATGGCTGGTCTCGTAACCAGTGGCAGCAGGAAGCACGTAGTCGGCGTAATCGCAGGAGGTGTTCCAGATGGTATCCATCACGACATAGAAGTCGCATTTCTTGAGAGCTTCAGCGATCTTCTTAGGCTGACGGCTCGCAGACATCGGGTTGCTCTTCTGGCCGAGCAGCGTTTTCAGAGGATACGGATCCTCTGAAAGAATACTCATGATTCCTCTGTAATACGCGGAGTTCGGTCCGCTCTCCCAGGTCTTCGGGTTGAGGAACCAACGCGGCATCTCAGGAGCAACCATCTTGCCCATGCCGGTGTAGTAATCGTTCGCTTCGTCCTCTTCGCTGCGCGGCAGACGATCGGACAGCGTGTCGAACGGTGTGGTCTTGAACATCGGAGCAGGCATCTTCATGCGAGCGCCACCGCCACCAGCGATCTCGAGGTTTCCGGTGATGGCTTCGATGAGACACACGAGAACACCTTGCCAGTTACCATCGTTCGCCTGGTCACCGATCCCGTTACCGAAGATGATGCCCATAGGCTTCGTGGTGCCCATCATGCGGGCGACCTCGGTGATCTGCTCAGCCGGCAGACCGGTGATAGGAGCTGCCCACTCGGGCGAGAACTGCTTGACGTGCTCCGCGAGTTCATCGAAACCAAGTGTCCAGTTCTCGACGAAGTCCTTGTCGTAGAGCTCTTCACCGATGATGACGTGCAGGATCGCGAGACCCAACGCTGCGTCCGTACCAGGACGGATAGGCAGCCACACATCGGCGGTATTGACGAGCGGATCCATCATCGGCTTGATGATGATGGTCTTCATCCCACGTTCCTTGTTCTTCACATGGTTCTGCGGGTTGCCGCGGTTCATCCCGGCGTTCTCGTAGTTCGCTCCCCAGACGACGAGTAATTCGGTTTTATCCATCTGACCAGGGGCGGTATCGGTCTTCAGACCGATCGAGATCTGACGGGATGCCCTGCGCTGCAGCGCACAGATACCACTGTGCAGGTAGTTCGGGCTTCCGTACACGTTCAGGAACCTACGACCCACGGTCCCCAGCACCGGGAAGAACTCGGGTGACAGGATACCGAGTGACTCGGGTCCGTACTTCTCCTTGTTCTCCGCGAAGCGTGCAGCGATGTCCTCCATCGCTTCTTCCCACGTCACGCGCTCGAACTTGCCCTCGCCCTTCTCGCCCACGCGCTTCATCGGATACTGGATCCGATCGGGTGAGTACGGAGTGAGGACTGCGGCGTTACCCTTGAGGCAGATGCTCTTCGTGCCCATGCCGCCGTTGTTACCCGCGAGCGGGTTACCTTCTATGTGGACGAGCTTCCCATCCTTCACATAGCAGAGCACCGAACAGTGCGTCTGAGCTGCTCCACACATCTGGCACCAGTTGTGCTTGACCTCAGCGCCTACGCGCGGATCGTTGGCGACGACCGCACTCGGCTCGCCCTTCTTCCCCGGAGCATCGGCGTTATTCGTGGCCTTCGGCTTGTCCTCCGTCTGAGCTGTCGAGCAGCCACTGAGCGCCACGAGCGCCCCAAGTGATGCTCCAGCGCTTATGAAGGCTCGCCTTGAGATCCTGCTATCCCCCATATCCCTTTCCTCTCCTTAGGTAGACCCCTACCACCCGACTTCCGTCAATACGAGCGTCCTCCTTCCACGGTGGACATGATGGCGAGAAATCCCTCGGGGTGTTGGAAGGGGTAACTGCGCATCACATCGTGACGGGAAGTCGGAGAATGCCTATATACAGAAATGGTCTTGGTGTTGTCCGGAATCAGCCGTCGGACGTCGAGCCTGCTCATGGCCCTGTGATATACGGATGGATGCAACGATACTGCAGGTGGGAGACACCTGAGTTTTCGAGCAGCATATCGGGTTGCAGAATGTCCATACGAATATCTCCTCATGAAGTAGCCTACCAGGAGAATATCTATTCTGCGAGTAGTTTAGTTATAGTAGGTAATATCCTATATATTCACTTGGTCTTTCATATATTCATCTCGTCTGAATAGATGAGACCCTCGCAAAGCGAGGGTCTCATGGTCGTTCATCTAGATATGCGTACTTACGCGAGTGCATCCTCAGGTGCGACGAACTCCATCTCGAAAGCGTCTGCAACGCCATCGAAGGTGACCTTGCCGTCATAGGTGTTCAAGCCCGGCATGAGGAAGGGGTTTGCGAGCATAGCCGCCTCGAGGCCCTTATCAGCGATCGCGAGGCCGTGAGCCAGCGTCGTGTTGGTGAGGGCGATGGTGGCGGTACGGGAAACCGAACCAGGCATGTTGGCAACGCAGTACTGCACGGTGTCACCGGTCATGAAGACAGGGTCCTCATGGGTGGTGGCGTGCGTGGTCTCGGTGCAGCCGCCCTGGTCGACCGCGACGTCCACGACGACGGAGCCGGGACGCATGGCGCGGATATCCTCTTCCTTCACGAGCTTGGGAGCTGCGCGACCGGGGATGAGAACAGCACCGATGACGAGGTCGGATTCACGGACGCACGCGCTGATGTTGGCTGCGTTGGAGTACATGGTGGTGACGTTGCCCTCGAAGAGGTCATCGAGGTAGTCGAGACGGTACGGGTTCACGTCGAGGATGGTGACATCCGCGCCGAGACCGACCGCCATCTTGGCGGCGTTGGTGCCTACGTTACCGCCACCTACGATGGTGACCTTACCGCGAGCTACACCGGGGACGCCGGAGATGAGCACACCGGAACCACCGAACGTCTTCTGGAGGTACTTGGCGCCTTCGATGGCGGCGAGACGACCAGCGATCATGGACATGGGGGCGAGACAAGGCAGACCGCCGTTGCGATCCGTGATGGTCTCGTACGCAACTGACTTGACCTTCTTCTCGAGGAGGACCTTGGTCAGTGCCTCATCAGCTGCGAGGTGCAGATAGGTGTAGAGGACGGACTCCTCCTTGAGGAGATCGTACTCGGACTCGATGGGCTCCTTGACCTTGACGACCATGTCAGCATCGTATGCTTCCGCCGCGGTCTCGACGAGCTGCGCACCGTTCTCCACGTACTCCTCGTCCATGAAGCCCGAACCCTCACCGGCGCTCTTCTGGACCAGCACGGTATGTCCGTGTGCGACGTACTCGCTGACGTTCTGGGGGGTCAGACCGACGCGATACTCACGGTTCTTGACCTCCTTCGGTAGACCAATGATCATATGAGCCTCCTCGAATATGGAATGGATTACACAGCGACACAACGAACCGGGCCGCACTCACCGATTGTAATCAATACGGAGATACAAAGGGCGGAGAGCACGGTGATTCCATCTTCACCATGCTCCCCGCACCATTCACGAACCTCGACGCGTGCTTAAGCCTTCTTCACCTCGCAGAGTCCTTCCTTGAAGGGAGGGAATCCACTGATGGGATCGAAGTCCCTACTCGTGAGGTCGTTGGCGTTCGCATCCGCCCATCCGTGGAACATATCGATCACACCGGGACGGACGAGTCGCGTGACGTCGGCCTTGACCTTGATCTCGCCGAGAGGAGAGCTGAGGATCACATCGTCACCCTGGGAGATGCCCCGCTCTTCAGCATCGGAAGGATAGATACCCACGACGGGATCGGGCTGGAGCTGCCTGAGCCACGGTACATCACGATGCTTGGAGTGCGTGTACCACGGTATGCGGTTGCCTGTGTTGAGTACGAGTGGATATTCTTTAGCAAGATCAGGAGTGGAGATCGGGCTTTCCAGGGGCTCTTCGAATCGCGGGAGTGGATCGTAACCGTAGTCTTCGAGGAACTCAGCGTAGAACTCCACCTTGCCTGAAGGTGTGGGGAAGCCAGGCTTACCGTCAGACCTCAGCTTCCCGCTTTCATACTTTCGCATGC
>CAYVBA010000008.1:29107-38074 GCA_964448475.1 uncultured Coriobacteriales bacterium | reverse complement strand
ACGATGGTGACATCGGCGTCCTCACCGATGTGGAAGTCGTTGTAGACCATGTCGGTCAGTCCGCTGTGGTCGATCACCACGGGGATGTGCACGAAGTCATCCTTCGTGCCGGGTTCCACGATGATGTCTATGCCGTCGACGTCCGTCTTGGACTCGATCCGGATGTTCTCCGTGCTGTAACGACTGGCCATCTTGCCGTCCACGCGGATGTTATGAGCGCCTTGAGGCACGCCGTCCATGTCAGCTATGACGGCGAGGAGGTCTATGACCTCTTCGTCCAGGACGGGCGCTTGCTGGTCGGTGGTGGTTTCAGGAGTCATGGCTCTACCTCCGGTATTCGCAGACATCGAGCGAGATGAGCTCATCCATCATCTCGTCGCGGGTGCCTTGCTTGGAGATGCTTCCCTCGGAAAGCAACAGGATACGGTCGGCTATCTGCAGGATGCGCTCCTGGTGCGAGATGATCATGATCGCACCCTTGCTCTCCTCCTGCATGAACTGGAAGACCTCGATCAGGTTCTGGAAGCTCCAGAGGTCTATACCGGCCTCCGGCTCATCGAAGATGGAGAGCTTCGTGTTGCGGGCGAGAAGCATGGCGATCTCTATACGCTTCATCTCACCACCGGAGAGGCTGTCGTTCAACTCCCGGTCCACGTAATCCTGGGCGCAGAGCCCGACCTCGGCGAGGTAATGGCAGGCTTCCATCACTTCCAGATCGCGCCCTGCAGCGATCTTGAGAAGGTCCTTGACGAGAAGCCCCTTGAACCGCACGGGCTGCTGGAACGCGAAGCTGATACCGTGGCGAGCGCGCTCATCCACCGGGAGGTCCGTGATGTCCTCACCATCGAAGATGATCCGTCCGGAAGTGGGCTGTACGAGCCCCATGATGACCTTGGCGAGCGTGGATTTACCGCTGCCGTTAGGACCGGTGATGACCACGACCTCGTTGTCCTTGATGGTGAGGTCTATCCCCTTGAGGATGTCACGTTCGAGGCCTGTCTCAGCATCCGTCACACGGAAGCCGACGCCTTTGAGTTCGAGCATCTGATGACTCACTTCCTTCAGGTGGTACGAGTCTTCCTGAGTATGGTGCACCACATGGTTATAGCAGGTATCCGAACGCATCACAATATATCCTAGTTATTCGATAGGATAAAGGATGAGCCCCACCGGAGTGAGGCTCATCGTAGCACGCGGTACGAGCAGGAACAGCTCGAGTATCAGACCATCCCCCACGTCATGTGGAGGCTGTAGAAGAGCAGCCTCGCGGCCATGAGGCCGAGGCTCAGGATCACGAACCCGATCAGGAACATGACCGGTGAGTTCCAGTTGCGGAAGAGCGAGATCCCCCACACGATGAACCCGATGGCCATGAGCACGAACGACCACATGAGGATCTCACGGTAGAGCGGGATGAGATCCACGGCGTGATTGAAAGCGGAGCGGATCTGCCCCGCATCTACGATCTGCATCCCCACACCTGCAGCGAAGAGCACGGCAGCGGCTCCACCTATGGCGAGCCAGGAGACTTGGCGATGCCGGTCCGCAGGTAGCTTGCTCAGAGACATGACGACCTCGGCCAGGAGCGGTCCCGCCACGATGCCGATGAGCGTGAGCGTGAACTGCGTGGGGAACGCATCCCACGTGGGGACCGTAGGGATGTTGTACGCGATGGAAATGAAGTAGATGAACACGAGCCCCGCGAGAGCAGCGACCACAGCCCAGATGCGGCTGATCACAGGCGGCAACTTACCCAGGAACTCGAGCAGCCACCACACAGCACCGAGACCCATGAACACGACTCCTGCCACGACCTCGTTCGTGAGAGGAGAGCTCCCTATGCCGAGAAGGGCGAAGGGTGCATGGAGCGGCATCTTGAGGTGCAAGCCGGCGGCCACGAACCCGACGATCAGGACCACCCACACGAGCCACATGGACTTGATGATGGAGCGGTTCCCGTCCTTCTCGCCCAGCTTGGAAGCGCGATCGCGGAACAGCTCGATGACCAGGAGCAGGAAGGCTATGGCCGAAGCCGGAGCCAGGACGGTGAAGATGATGAGAGGTATCTCATGGATGCCGTGTCCCATCTAGAGCACCTCCTCTGCGTTGCCCAGGAAGCCGCCGTCGTAGTTCGTGGGCTTGGCGTTCCTGTTGGGCTCGATGGCCAGGTTAGGACGCGTGAACGCGGGGTCGGGCAGCGGAGCCATCTGGGAGTGGTAACCGTGCTCCTCGGCGAGGTCCGGTGTGAGCATGAAGTCGAGCGCTCGCTGAGGGCAGGCCTCCACACAGACGGGCATCTCATCGCGCGAGACGCGCTCGCGGCATCCGTCGCACTTGTCCACCATGCCGGTCTCGGCGTTCAGGCGCGGCACGCCGTAGGGGCAGGCCAGCACGCAGTACTGACAGCCGATGCACTTGTCGTGGTCCACCCAGACGAAGCCGGACTCCATGTCCTTATGCATGGCCGTCGTGGGGCAGACGGTGACGCATACGGGGTTCACGCAATGGTTGCAGCATTGCGAGAGCGGATAGCTCCACACGTTATGCGAGAAGGTGCCGTCGGGATTCTCCTCGAACGTACCGCCCGTGTACTCGTAGACCTGGCGGAACGAGATACCCTCGGGAAGATGGTAGTAATCGTTGCAGGCGATCTGACAGGCCTTGCAACCTACGCACCGTGTCCCATCGAAATGGAAACCGTACTGCTTCATCTAGCGCACCTCCCCTGGGACACCGATCCGTCGTATGCCTACGTTGACCGAGTTGACGGTCGAGCCACCGGCCACCGGGGACGGACGATCGCTCGTGAGCATGTTGAATGCGGGCCTGAGGCCCTCGTCCTCGCCGTCGCCCGTGTGGGGCGCGTTGCCTACGGGCAGGGCGAGAACCCGTGGCATGATGCGCGGCGTGAGCTTCACGCGAGCACGGATCGAGCCCCGATCGTTGTGGATGATGATGGTCTCGCCGTCCGTGATACCGCCCGCCTTGGCCGCGGTGATCGGGTTCATCCAGACGTGGTCCTTGAAGACCTCCTCCATCTTGGAGATGCCGGCGAACTCGGATCCCGCATGGTTCACGGCGCCGAAGCCGATGAGCTGGAGGTCGAAGACGTCCGTCCGACGCGAGTTGAAGCCCTCGGAGTCCGTCGCGTATTCCGGCAACGCGCGAGCAGCCACGCGGAAATCACCGTCAGCGATGGTCCCGAGCCGATCGATGTTGAGCTCGATCCTGCCCGAAGGCGTAGCGAGCGGCGCTCCGGCGGCATCCTGACGGAAAGCCTCGAGACCCACCGTGGTGGGAACGCGACGCTTCCAGATGCCCTGCTCCTGGAGTGCTGCGAGATCGGCCGGGAGGTCGTTCATGCCGCTCTCGGTGAGTGCTTGCTGGTAGAGACGCTCCTGCCAGTCGTCGAGCGTGGCGGCGCCTTCCGTGAAGCGATCCGCCGTACCGAGCTGCTGGGCCAACGCTGCGCATACCTCGTACGCATGACGACGCTCGCCCTTAGGGGTGTCGTAGGCGGGTAGACCACCGATGACTGCCATGACGCCATCAGCCGGGTCGGTGCAGTCCAGGTTGGAGCGCTCCGCCGGATAGAGATCCGGAAGCACGATGTCAGCGTATAGACAGGAATCCGTCATGCGGGTATCCATGGCCACGATGAAAGGCACGCGCTCCTCGTCACGCAGGAGCTCCTGCTTCCTGCGGATGTCACCGGAGAGCGTGGTCAGGTGGTCCGAGCGGTACGCGATGATGCCGCGGATGGGATCGCCCAGAGCATCAGCCCATGCACCGTATGCGATCGAGTCGGTCACGGGATTCTCGCCCGCAGGGATCGGAGCTATGACCTGTCGCGCACCACGACGCTCGCGCAGACCCGGGTTGGTGCCCGGCTGCCCCAGCTTGCCCAGCAGTACGGGCAGCGTGCAGATGGCGCGGACGGTCTGCTCGCCGTTGTTCCTGCGTGCCAGAGCCCAGCCTTGCGAGATGAACGGAGCGTTCGCGGCCGCGAGCTCACGTGCCAGCTTGACGATGCGGTCCGCCGGGATGCCCGTCCACGCCGCCGCCCACTCGGGCGTCTTGGGAGGCGTGTACGGCTCCTCACCCAGGACGTACGCGCGGTAGCCCGCAGGGCCGTCGTATCCGGAGACGTGCGTGGAGAGGAACTCCTCATCCACGAGCTCCTCGGTGATGAGGACGTAGGCGATCCCTTGCACCAGAGCACCGTCGGTTCCCGGCCTGATGGGGATCCACTCGTCCACGTGCGTGGCCGTCTGCGACCAGCGGGGGTCGATCAGGATGGTACGCGGACGGCGCGATGCCTGCGCCACGTTGTAGTCATATGCCGCGCTCGCACCGGAAGGACCGGCCGTAGCGGGGTCGTTACCGAACAGCACGACGAGGTCGGAGCGCTCCATCTCACCGAGCGAGCTGGCTGCCTCCACGTCACTCATGCCGAACATGAGCGGAGCGACCGCAGCAGCCGCGGCGTTATCACGCTCATCGGCGAGCGCCGAATACCCTCCCACCGTGTTGAGCAACCTCCGCCAGACGTCCTTCGTGGGAGTCCGGTCACCTGCATGGTCGAGAAGGAACAGGCCTTCGTTCCCATATTGATCGATCGTGGTGCGGATCCCATCAGCTACGGCTGAGAGCGCCTCGTCCCAGGAGATCGGCTCGAACTCGCCTGAGCCACGAGCACCCGTGCGCTTGAGCGGCGCATCCAGTCGGTCCTCGCTCTCCAGGATCCAGCGCGTGGCACGTCCTCGGGGGCATGCGCGGAGCTGGTACTGGCCGAACTCGTCCGAGTCCGTGTCATCGGTGAAGACGTACCCGACCTTCTCGCCATCGGTGGCTATCCTGAGCGCACACCGATGCGGGCAGTCCACCGCGCACGAGTTCCATACGAAGCGATCCTCGGCTCGCTCACCGGAACGCCCGGCCGGCTCCTCCGAGGAGCACCCCGTGACGCCCGTGACGGCGAGAGTCGCCGCTGCTGCAGCACCTGCTCCCAGGAAGGAGCGGCGTGTCAGCGCCATCCGATCTTCACTCACTGTCGGCTCCAATCATCCAGCTCAGAATCCGGAACGGTCCAGGAGCTCGTTGGCCTCATCCAGTTTCATCTGCGCCTTGTCCAGCGTGTCGCGGGTCAGACCCGAGTTGTGGAAGCCATCGCTGTTCTCGACGAATACGTAATCCCAGTAGAACTGACCGTCGCGGATGATCCGGTAGACCTCATCGCGCACGTCAGCGGGCATGTCGTCCTTGTGCTGACCGATCCGCTCGTGGAGCGCCTCGTACGCTTCGGATTGCGAACGCATACGGTCCTGGGTCTCGGTCTGGATGGTCTCGACGCGTTGCTCGAGGGAGTCCACCGTCTCCTTGGAGTGGCAGCTCAAGCAGGTCTGCTGCATGGTGGTATCCGAACGGAACGGGCTCGTCCACTGATGCGAGCTGTAGCCGTTCTCAGGAGCCATGTGGCAATCGGAACAGGCGAGACCCTGCTGCGCATGGATGCTTCCGGTGAAGGTCTCGAACTCGGGGTGCTGCACCTTGATCATGGGAGCGCCCGAGGTCTCGTTCTCGAAGTCCACGTACCATATCTCGTTGTAGTGCTTCAGGACGGAATCCGGGTCGACTCCGTACTTCCACGGGTTCTTGACGGCCTTGGTGTCCTTCTCGAAGAAGTAGTCGTTGTGGCACTGGGCGCACGCCAGGATCTTCTCGGGGACGTCCAGGTCGTACTCCTCCACCGCGTCCACCATGTTGGTACGGTTCACGTGGATGACGCCCGGTTGATTCTCATGACAGTCGTAGCAGCTGATGGTCATGTCTATGTGATCGAGACCCTCGTCGAACGGCATGGAGGTCCAGTCGGCCCCCATCTCGCGTTCCATGAGGATGTACTGGGCGGATTTGCACGAGAAGCACGCGGCGCTCGGCTTAGCGCGGTCGATGTTTATCATGTCCTCCAGCGCGTAGGTGTGACCACGAGCCATGCCGAACTCGTTGGCGTAGTCACTGGGAGCCCACATGGTCACCGTAGCCGGGTAATCAGCGAGGTAATCCCTCTGAGTCTCATCGGGAGCTCCGGTGTAGTCGTATTCCTCGTCCGTGTTGGCCATGTACGACCGGTACTGATCGGGATACGTGGATTCCCACTCCGCAGCGGGGACGATCTCATCGGGAGAGGTGACTTCGGAGCTCGGGATGATCTCGTTTCCGTTGACCAGGATGGTACCGTCTCCGGTAGACGCCGTTCCGCCACACGCGGAGACACCCACGAGTGACATGAGCAGGATCACCAGAGCACCTGCGAGGATCGCTTTCCTTCTCATGACGCTTCCTTCCCTCTGCGTACACTCCTGGATCGACTATAACGAGCACCCGTCGGACTCTGCTGTTGCAAAGAGCACGGGCGAAAGGAAACCTCCCCGTACGAGCTGTACGGGGAGGTTAGGTGGTGCTTCTGAGATGCGCGCGGGCTTCTCGCCTTACTGGGCTACACCTGCTGCATCGAGTGCTGCGTTGGCCTCGTCGAGCTTCTGCTGAGCCTTGTCCAGCGTCTGCTTGCTCAGGCTGGAGTTGTGGAACCCATCGCTGTTCTCCACGAAGATGAAGTCCCAGTAGAACTGGCCGTCGCGGACGAGCTGGTAGACCTCTTCCTTCACAGCAGGATCCATGGTGTCCTTGGCGGCACCGATCCTCTTGTGGATGGTCTCGTAGTCCTCGCTCATGGTGCGCATACGATCCTGCGTCTTGACCTGGATGTCCTCGACGCGCTGCTCGAGGGACTCGATGCTCTCGGAGCTGTGGCACGTCATGCAGACGTCGTTCATGGTCGTCTCGGAGCGGAACGGGCTCGTCCACTGGTGCGACGTGTAGCCATCCTCAGGTGCCATGTGGCAGGACACACACGTGAGTCCGGCCTTCTCATGGATGCTTCCCGTGTAGGTCTCGAACTCGGGGTGCTGCACCTTGATGATGGGCACGCCGGAGGTCTCGTTCTCGAAGTCCACGTACTCGATCTCGTTGTAGTGCTTCAGGACGCTGTCGGGATCCGTGCCGTACTTCCACGGATTCTTGATAGCGAACGTATCCTTCTCGAAGAAGTAGTCGTTGTGGCACTGGGCGCATGCCAGGGTGTTATCAGGTACGTCCAGGTTGTACTCCTCCATGGCGTCCACGAAGTTGGAACGGTTCACCTTGATGGGACCCGGTGTGTTCTCGTGGCAGTCGAAGCAACCGATGGTCTGATCCACCTGCTGGATGGCCTCATCGAACGGCATGGCCGTCCACTCATCGCCCATACGCTGCTCGTTCACCACGTACTGCGCGGACTTGCACGCGATACATGCGGAGCTGGGCTTCGGGCGCGCGATGTTGGTCATATCATCCAGTGCGTACGTGTGACCACGCGGCATGTGGTACTCGACCGCGAAACCGCTGGGGGCGTACAGCGTCTTGATGGCCGGATAGTCCTCGAGATAGTTGCGTTGTTTCTCATCGGGAGCACCGGTGTAGTCGTACGCCTCATCGCTGTTGGCCATGTACGATTCGTACTGCTTGGGGAAATCCTGCTCGAAATCCGCTGCGGGCTTGGGATCCTCGAGCTCGCCCTTGGCCTCCGTGGCCTCCTTCTCCTCTTCCTGAGGTTCCGCCTCAGGTGTCTTCGAATCCTCGGTCTGAGTGGCTTCCTTCTCCTCGACCGGGGCAGTAGTCGTCTGACCGCATGCTGCGAGACCCACGAACAACGCGAGTGTGAGCATGATAGCCAGCACGAGCACTGACTTCCTCCCCATGACCCCTCCTTCCTCCGTACTTCTCGTCCACTACGTAATCATCTAGAAACATCCTACACCGAGATAACCCGATCCACGTTACATCTGCCACTAAAGCAACGAACCCCCACCGATCCGTTCGGTGGAGGCTCGTTACGTACATGACGCGTGATGTAATCGAGTTAGGCGGAGATCCGCTTGGAGATGAATACCCAAAGGATCAGGTACACGGGCAGGGCTATGAGCGCTACGAGAGTCACCGGGTCACTGAGCTTCATGAACGCCTCGAGCGAGTCCACACTCCCACCTTGAGAGATGAGAGCTATAGCTTGCGGCACCACGTTGATGACGAGGAACGCTGCAATGAGTGCGATCCACCAGGTGAATTTCAGGAACAGCGCTGCGATGAGCGAACCTGCCGTATAGATGGCGAGCATAACCGCGAACACCTTGAGGGCGAGAAGGACGGAGACGCCTTCGGGAAATAGCCTTCCCAGCTCCGGTGTCATGGATCCCACAGTAACGGTGATCGTGAGCATGAGGATAGCCGTCATGAGGGCTGCCACGAACAAATTCATGATCAGGTTGGCGCAGATGATCGACGTACGCGTCATCCCCATGGAGATGAGCGGCTTGGTATACGAGCCCATGTTGGCGATTGAGAGTACGAGAAATGCGATCCCTGCGATGGGGACAGCCTGAAGGAGTACTGCTGGACCTCTATTAGCGTCGTACACACCCGGACCGAACGGCCCATCACCTTCCAGGAGGATCACGACACTGCTGTCGAACACGAAGTTCATAACAACGATGATCGCTCCCGCCACCAGCGCAACCACGAGAGCCGTACGTATGAAGATGCCCATGAATAGCTTCAGAATCGCGGTGGTCTGTTGAGTGGTCGTCATCGTTCGACGCTCCTTCCGGTCAACACCGCATCCTTCTCACTCATCGAAAGCTCAATCAGAACATCTGTGAGAGATGCCAAGCGACCTGGTGTCGAATGGGCCTCACGCACGTCATCGGAGTAGCCGGCTGCAGCGATCCGGCCATCCACGAGGATCACGACGTGCTCGAGCAACTCCTCGATCTCATCCAAGAGATGTGAGGAGATCACGATGGTACGCGGGTGCGCGATGTAATCATCCATGAGTTCCTGGTAGAACATGCGACGAGCAACAGCATCCAT
>CAYVBA010000008.1:17663-29007 GCA_964448475.1 uncultured Coriobacteriales bacterium | reverse complement strand
TGTGCTGCCATGAGAGAGAGGAGCGTGGTCTTACCTACCCCGTTGCGCCCCACGAGACCGGTGATGGTTCCTGGAGCAAGCTCCACGTCGATCCCTTTCAACACGTGCTGACTTCCGAACGAATGATCCAATCCTTCTATCTTGATGCCAATAGGCTCACGATCGAGCGTCATGATCATCGACTCCTCTCCGCGATACGCGTGGCGAGTTCCTCCGCCGAGATCCCCAGCAACTCTGCGCGTTTCACGAGACGAGCTACCTCGTCCTCGAAGAACGTGGCTCTGAGGCTCGTCACAAGACGCTCCCGTGCCCCTTCTGCCACGAACATACCGATGCCGCGCTGCTTGTAGATCAGACCCTCATCCACGAGAAGCGCCATGGCCTTGTTGGCCGTAGCCGGGTTGATGCGGTATGTGGTCGCATATTCATTGATGGACATGATGCGCTCCTCCTCTCCGAGTTCACAGGTTAGGATCCCCTCTCTGATACTCTCTGCAATCTGCAGGTAGATAGGTGTGTTGTCATCGAAACGTTCCATGGCACCTCCCTCGGTCACTGGTGATCGGCCGTTCTCGCCTTGCTTAGTTGGTTACTTACGTGACTAATTAACCACGTAACCAAGGAGCTGTCAAGTGGGAATCCGGGAAATACTGGAGCACGCTCAGGGCGAGAATGACGGAAGCCCCGCCTCCTGTGAGGAGACGAGGCTTCCGAGCGGGGTCTATGATGGACTACCGGCTGCTAGAGCAGGTAAGGGTCATCCTCCCAGCTGTAGAGCGTGGAGGGATCCTCCACGTTGGTGTCACGACCCACGTGCGGCGGGAGGTCCTTTGCGCTCTCGGGCTCTGCCGGCTTGGTGGGCTTGTTCAGGTCGGCATCCGCAGCGTTCTTCTCGCGCCATGCCTCGACGGAATCCGCGGGCTTGGGTGAGAGGTCCACATCCGCGATATCGATGCCCATGGCCTTGGCCACTCCCTCACCGTACCCAGGATCAGCCTGATAGCAGTTGTAGATGTAGCGATGCTTGATCTGGAGCGTGGAGTCACCCATGTTGCGTGCCGTGTTCTCGCAGAGCACGAGCTGCTGCTCTTCAGTCATAGCGCGATAGAGCATACCGGGCTGGGTGTAGTAGTCATCATCGTCAGCACGGAAGTCGTAATTGGAGATCTCTCCACCTGCCTGCGGTGGCTCCTGGAGCTCACGGTGATCCATCCAGTTGCCATAGGAGTTGGGCGAGTAGTGGAGCTCTGAGCCCAGGTTGCCATCCACGCGCATCTGACCATCACGGTGCCACACGTGGGGGTTCTTCACGCCGCGCGGCGAGTTGACGGGAATCTGATGGTGGTTGACGCCGAGGCGGTACCGCTGGGCATCTCCGTACGCGAAGAGACGCGCCTGGAGCATCTTGTCGGGTGAGAACCCGATACCCGGCACGATGTTTGCTGGGGTGAATGCAGCCTGCTCCACGTCCGCGTGGTAGTTATCAGCGTTGCGATTGAGCTCAAGCTCTCCCACCTCGATGAGCGGGTAGTCCTTCTTGAGCCACATCTTGGTGAGGTCGAAGGGGTTGTTCTCCATTGCTTCGGCCTGCTCGATGGTCATGACCTGGATGAACATGGTCCACTTGGGATACATGCCCTTCTCGATCGCCTCGTACAGGTCACGCTGATTGGACTCGCGGTCCTTACCCACCACGATCTCAGCTTCCTGATCCGTCAGGTTCTGGATACCTTGCTGGCTGCGGAGGTGGAACTTGACCCATACGCGCTCGTTCTTGTCGTTGATCATGGAGTACGCATGGCTCGAGAAGCCGTGCATGAAGCGGAACGAGCTGGGGATGCCACGGTCGGACATGATGATCGTGGTCTGGAGCAACGACTCGGGGAGCGAGGTCCAGAAGTCCCAGTTGGTGTTCGGACTGCGCAGGTTGGTGCGCGGGTCACGCTTCACGGCGTGGTTGAGGTCGATGAACCTCCGGCCGTCACGGAAGAAGAAGACGGGCGTGTTGTTGCCCACGAGGTCCCAGTTGCCGTCCTCGGTGTAGAACTTCATGGCGAAGCCGCGGATGTCACGCTCTGCGTCCGCCGCACCGCGCTCACCGGCTACGGTCGAGAAGCGCATGAAGATCTCGGTCTGCTTCCCGATCTCCGAGAACACCTTGGCCATCGAGTACTGCGTGATGTCATGCGTCACGGTGAACGTACCGAACGCACCGGAGCCCTTGGCGTGCATACGACGCTCGGGGATGACCTCGCGGTTGAAGTGCGCGTTCTTCTCGTGCAGCCAATGATCCTGGAACGCGAGCGGTCCGCGTACACCAGCGGACACCGAGTCCTGATCGTTGATGACGGGAGCACCGCTGGCCATATGCATGTACGGATGGTCACCGGTGGTGTCGTTGCGACTGGGGAGGTGCTCCCCTACGCCGTTCTTGGACATGGGGTCGTACGGATCGTGTTTCATCTCTTCGGGGTGTGTACGATCGGACTCGTGATGCATGCCCGCTCCTCTCGTGGGATTCCTGCCTCTGAGCAGGAGAATAGTTACATAATGTGAATTATGCCCACGAGTGTGAAGCCTGATACAGATCGTATGTGGGGCGAGAAGCCCGGGGTGTCTCTAGTACAGCCGCTCCCGGAGGAGGTCCAGAGCGTCCTGTGGGAATCCCTCTTCCTTCTCGCCCAGCTCGAGCACGTCCAGGAGCTGCACCGTCTCATGCGCTTGAGGGGTCATGAAACCGGATTCGCGGATGAGGTCCTCGGCCATGACGCGCGTGGAGCGAGCGAGCGCCGCAGCGAGCGGACCGGGAAGCGCCTTGGCAGCTGCCTCCTGCGCGTTCTTGCTGGCAGCGAGGGCCCGCATGGGCTCGACGACCTCGACGGTCTTGCGCTGCGGACGCGGGAAGCTGTAGGGCACCATGTGGATCGCGGCTGATGGACAGGAGATGGCGCACTCGCCGCAGCCGATGCACCGTTCGACGTCTATGATGCTGTTCTCGGTATCCGTCGCGCCCGTGGGGCAGACGTAGAGGCACAGGCAATCCTTGGTGCAGAGCCTGATGTTGCGTACCGCGAATCTCTCAGGGCGTGCCATGGTCATCAGCCTACCTTCTGGAATTTCCACGCGGGGACCTTGCAGACGGGGCAGAGTTCGGGTGCTGCCGTGCCGATGTGCACGAACCCGCATGCCTCACAGACGTAGAGCGTCTTACCCTCGAGAAGGGCGTCGCCTTCACGCTCGTAGCGCTCCAGGATGTTCTTGTGCATGAGCGAGACCTTCTCGGCCCAGTTGAGCACGCGCTGCGACCCTCGATCGCCGGCAGCGACGGCTGCTTCGCGAGCAGCCGGGATGCGGGAATCGAGATCCTCCCCCACCTGCGCGAGGATGGCGTCGAGCGATGCATCCTCCGAAGCGGGCACACGCGCATCGTAGTACGTGGCGAGCTCGTGGAAGGCTGCAGACTCCTCGTGGCGGTACTGCTTGTCAGCACCGAGCGAGAGATTGGAGAAGATGGTACTCAGCACGTGCGGCTCCATGGCAGCGAAGTCAGCATCCGTGGCTACGTAGTGGTTGGGGCGGACGTACGGCGCGTCCTTCTCGCCTGCCTGCGCGGCGCCCGAAACGCCGGGAGCAGCCTCGGGTGCCGGTGCGGCCACGGGCTCAGGATCGGGTACCGGCTCCGGTTCGGGCTCCACATCCAGCGGCTCGAAAAGCGCGATCTCGGCTTTGCAGACGGGGCAGCGCCACTCGGGGTGGACGTCCTTCCACGCCGTACCGGGAGCGATGCCGCCCTCCGGATTGCCCAGTTCCTCGTTGTAGATATAGCCGCAGACCTGACACTCGTACCGAGCCATGGTATCCCCTCCTAGTAGAGCTTCTCGCCTGCTTCCAGCCTCCGCGCCACGTCCTCCATCAGCGGGAGCATGACGAGCTCCTCGACCTGCGGGTTGGCGATCAGTCGCATCTTGCCTTCGTGGACGATGGGCGTGATGCCGCCGCACGCCTCGCAATGGTGCACGCGATGCGCCTCGTCATCCTCGGCGAAGTAGTAATGGAGCTGCGCCTGCACGGCCGAACCGCAGCGGACGCACTTCACGCGCGGATAGCGCCAGATGGTGTCGCACATGGAGCACCAGAGATACCGAGGCGAACCGGTCTCACGACGACCTTCCTCGATGATCCCGAGCGCTGCATCGGTGCCGCACGTGGGGCACGTGGAATCACCACTGAAGATGAAGCTGGCCAGGAAATCCTTGAGCTTATGGCCCACGCCGTACCCGTACGTCTGCGCTGCAGCGACGAGAGCACCCTTGAGCACGGGCGCTGCCGGAGAACCGTCCTCGACCAGCTGGGCGAGAAGGGCGTCGGTCACGGCGTCAGTATCGGAGATGAGATGCGTGAGATCCGCTTCTGCGAGCGGACTGAAGTCGAGTGCACCCAGGGCAGCTTCAGTCTCCTCATCGAACTGGAGTTGTTCGAGCGCGTTGGCCACGAACTTCTCGACCGTCTCCGCAAACCATGCTCCATCGGCTGTCGGCTCTTCTACATCGAAGACCGAGCCACCTTCACGGATCGAAGCCTTGACGGCATCCTCATCCGCAGGGAACCAATCGATCTCAGGAGTGAGATCGTTCATGAGTGTGAAATGCGCCTCGAGATAAGGAACGGTCTGTTCGCCCAGGCGATCCTCGTAGTTCTTGAGCGCTCTCTTCAAAGCGACGATGTTCAACGTGTGCTCCTCATAGCAGGGAACCGGAAGGTTTTCCTTCCGGTTCCCAATAGTAACACCTACATGTACGTGCAAGCCTGACTTAAGCCTGACGCTTGATGGCCTCACTCAGAGACTCGTCAGGATTCTTGACGATGACGTTCTCGCCATCATCGAGCTGATCCTCTGCCCACTGACCCCAGTGATAGAGAGCGTCCGCTTCACTCACGTAACCGGTTCCGAGCATCCACGTAGCCGCACGCGAGGTGTAAGGCTGGAAGATACCGGCACCCAGGTAGAGGTGGAAGCCCATCAGGATGATGAAGCCCATGAAGCAGATGTCATGGAGCAGGAGAGAGATCGCGAAGAACCAGGACGGGATGATCGGGGTACCGATCAGCATGACGACACCGGTAGCGATGAAGCCCACGATGATCAGGTACAGGAAGAAGTCCGAGAGACGCTGACCCGACTTGACCATGTTCTGCTTCGGCATGTGGTACTTACCGGGCTTGAACAGGTACGGGATGAACTTGATCATGAAGTCCTTGTCGCGGGAATCCCACGGCGAGAAGATCTCCTTGAACGAGTGGATGATGTTCTTGGGAGTGATCACGATCCACGCCACGAAGAACAGCGAGAAGATCACGCCGAAGATACGGTGTGCCCACGTGGAGATCGTCATGACCTGCGGGGGCAGGTTGTGACCGAAGAACGGGACGAAGAGCAGGATACCCGTGATGGTCAGGATAAGGCCGGAGATGATGTTGTTCCAGTGCCAGGCACGGGTCATTCCATCATGCCGCTTGATGTACTTGATCGGCTCGTTACTCATCGACTATCCCTCCTTACCATCATAGTAGCTATCAGAGACGTACTTACGCTTGGTCGAGTAAGGCTCGTCCAGATCGTCCGGCTCGAACCATGGCTCGCCAGTGGACTTGGCATAGGTAGTCTTGGTGATCGGATCGTAGTAGAGCTCGTTAGCATCACGCTCGTAGTCACGGGCGGAGATGTAGGAGCCTACGAGGAACAGGAGCACTGCGCCAACGCCGAGAGCGGTGACGGGCTTGATCCAGTTGGACAGCGTGCTCATGATGTTGATGCTCGGGTCGACCGGGAGCCTGACGGCCTCGGCACCGTACGGGAGCACCTGGATGACATGGAGTCCATCCATCTCGTTCTCTCCGTAGAGGATCGCCTTCTCGTAACCGCGGTCCTTGAGCTGCTGGACGCGATAACGACCCTGGTTGACCATATCGACGCGATCGCCGAAGTCCATGGCGCCGGACGGGCAGGTAGCGACACAGGTAGGCGAGCTACCGTGCGAGACCTTGTCCATGCAGAACCAGCACTTGCGGCTCGTGCCGTCGAGCTCGGACATCTTGGGGATGTCGTAGGGGCATGCCGAGATGCAGAACTCGCATCCGATGCAGATGGCGGGATCGATGACGACCGCGCCGTTCTCCTCGTGGTAGCACGCGCCTGTGGGGCAGGCGTTGACGCAACCAGCGTTGGTGCAGTGCTGGCAAGCCTCACGGCCGAACGCCCACTCGACACCCTTGGGTCCACCCTCGTTCTCACCGAAGACCATGTGGAGCCAGGTGTGCTCGTCGTTCCGGGGCGGGTTCTCGTACGTACCCGCGAAAGGTGCCTGGCTCTCTACCGAATCAGGCGAAGAGGTCTGGTTCCACTGCTTACAGCCTACTTGGCAACCCTTGCATGCCATACACAGAGAACCGTCGAAATAGATCGCTTGCTTGGTCGCCATGGTTAGTTCGCCGCCTTTCTGACATCGACGAGGAACGCCTTGTACTCAGGGATGAAGCTGTTGGCGTCACCGGCGTTCAGAGTCAGGTCGTTGGCGCTCTCACCGTGCGAGAGGTTGGAACCATAGGAGTAGTGCCAGGGCATACCGACCTGGTGGACGGTCTTGTCACCGAGCGTGAAGGGCTTGAAGCGCTTCGTGACCATGGCATACACGGTGATGCTGCCGCGGTTGTTGAAGACCTCGACCTTCTCGCCGTTGGTGATGCCCTTCTCAGCGGCCAGCTCTTCCGACATCTCGACGAACATGTCGGGCTGCGCTTCCGCAGTCCAAGCCACGTTCCTCGTCATACCACCAGTCTGCCAGTGCTCGGAGAGACGGTAGTTGGTAGCAACGATCGGGTACTGATCGCGGTCTCCCACGTTCATGATCTCGGGGAAGAGCAGCGCCTTGGGGTTGGTCTCGGTGCTCGAGAGCAGGTTGTTGACCGGGGACTCGATGGGCTCGTAGTGCTCGGGGAACGGACCTTCGGCCAGTCCAGGAGCGAAGAAGCGAGCCACGTTCTCGGTGTTCATCATGAACGCAACGGTGTTCTCGGGCTCGAGGTGCGTACCGTCAGCAGCGGTGAAGCCGAAGTCAGGTACGTCGTTGCGGAGCCACTTACCATCCTTGAACCATACGAGCGGCTTCGTGGGATCGTAAGGCTGACCCTCGGCGTCGCAGGATGCGCGGTTGTAGATGACGTGACGGTTGAGCGGCCATGACCAACCCCAGTTCGGGTAGGTTCCCATGCCACCTTCGAGTCCGTCGATCGTGACGTCTTCGCCGTCACGCATACCGGTACGCTGCTGCGTCGGGTCGAGAGGTGCATCGTTGTTGGCGAAGTAGCCGGTGTAGACCCACATGGAGCATGCGGTCGTACCGTCTGCCTTGAGCTTCGCGAAGGAATCGAGGAGCTCGCCGCGCTCGCCGTTCTTGTTCCAGATGTAGCCGTTCGCACCCCAAGCGGACTTGCAGGGATCGAAGTGGCCATCGGTTCCGTAATCCCAGTACATATCCAGGATGGGATCGGGGAAGACACCCGGGTTGCTCTCGTAGATCTCCTTGAGCTTGTTGCCAAGCATCCAGTAGAACTGACCGTCATCGATGCAGTCACCGAGTGGCTGGACAGCCTGGTAACGCCACGTGATGAGGCGGCCGGAGTTGACAGTGGTACCCTGCTTCTCGTAGTGAGCAGCCATCGGCAGCATGAAGACCTCGGTCTGAATCGACGTGGGGTCGACGCCCGGACGATGCCAGAAACCGGCGGTCTCGGTCTCCCAGAGGTCCTCGCAGACGAGCATCTCGAGGTTGGCGAGACCATCACGCAGGATCGATGCGTTAGCACCGGAAGCTGCGGGGTTGGTGCCGTGGTTGAACATCATGCGGACCTTGCCGTTGACCAGATCCTCGGTCAAACGGAGGAACGAGAAGTTCTGACCAGCATCCAGCTTGGGGATGTAGTCGTAACAGTAGTCGTTGCCCACGGTTGCGGCATCGCCGTACCACTCCTTGAGGAGGGAGACGACCCACTTCGGTGCGTTCGTCTTGAAGCCGGCGTAGGTAGCCTGGGCCGAGAGGAACTTACCGAGGGTATCCTGCGAGCTGCTCGGGTAACCGAGGTATCCGGGGAGGTTTCCGTAGAGCAGACCCCAGTCGGTGGAACCCTGGACGTTGCACTCACCGCGGAGTGCGTTGACGCCACCACCGGCGCGACCCATGTTACCCAGCAGGAGCTGGACCATGGCGAGTGCACGGATGTTCTGGGCGCCCTTGGTGTGCTGCGTGAGACCCATCGCGTACAGGAAGGTTGCTACCTTGTCGGGAGCACCAGTTGCACTGATCTTCTCAGCGAGCATGTTGAACTGATCAACGGACATACCGCAGACAGCGGAGACGACCTCAGGGGTGTAACGGCTGTAGTGCTTCTTCATGAGCTGGAAGACGCACTGCGGGTCACGGAGGCTCTCGTCCTTCTTGATGTTAGGAACGCGAGGAGTCTCGAACTCGGGTACACCTGGGTCGTTGACCCACGACATAGCACCTTCGGTATCCCACTCAGTGAATCCGTCGGTCTGGTAAGACCAGGAATCCTTGTTGTAGGTGTTCTTCTCCTCGTCCCAGCCGGAGAACATACCATCATCGAAGGAGAAGTCCTCGTTGATGAGCCACGTCGCGTTGGTGTAGAGCTTGACGTAGTCCTCCATGTAGCGCTCGTTCTCGATGATGTAGTTGATCAGACCACCGAAGAACGCGATGTCCGTACCGGAACGGATAGGCACGTACACGTCTGCCGTTGCTGCGGAACGGTTGTAGCGCGGGTCGACGACGATGTACTCGGCGCCGTTCTCAGCGCGAGCCTTGTTGACCCACCTCATGGAGGCGGGGTGGTTCTCAGCGTTGTTACCACCACATGCGACGATGACGTCCGCGTTCTTCATGTCGGCGAAGTGGTTGGTCATAGCGCCTCGACCGAATGTGTTGCCCAAACTGGCAACAGTCGAGCTGTGTCATATACGGGCTTGGTGCTCTACCTGCACCAAACCGAAAGAACGCGCGAGCTTGACGGAGAGAGCGAGCTCCTCGTTATCGAGTGCTGCACCTCCGAGCCAGCTGATGGTCTCGAGGCGGTTGACGACCTCTCCTGCCTCGTTGGTCTTGATGAAGTCCTGCTCGCGGATCTCCACCATCTTCTCAGCGATACGCTGGTAAGCGAAGTCCCAATCCTTCTCTTCCCACTCCGTACCACCGGGTGCACGATAGAGCACCTTCTGGACACGTGCCGGGTTGTCGATGACCTTGCCTGATTGGCGATCGACCGTGCGACGAAGACCGAACTGCGCGATACCCTTCGCACACATACCACCTTGGTTGAAGGGGTTATCAGGGTCTCCCTCGAGGTTGATGAGCTCACCATCCTTGGTGTAGCACACCGCCCCGCACCCTACTGCACAGAACGGGCAGACCGTAGTCGTCTCAGTTGAATCTGTAAGACGATACTCCGGGAGCCCCCCTAACTCGACAGCCTTGGCCTCTTTGGAAGAGGTCATAAGACCGGCGAGCGAGCCAGCAGCTAGGGACGCGGTCGTCGCTTTGACGAAACTACGTCTTGTGAGTTCCACAGGCTCTCTCCTTTCCTACATGTCTGGGCACAGGTGTGCCTTTTTTTCCACACGAGACACTGTATGTCTAATCGATTAAATATGCAATCTTTCTCAAGATAAGACTCGCCGTGAGGTGTCTTCCAGATGAGGTGAGCGGAGCTTGATTATTTTTTTAAACTAGCCTTTCTACCTGGCTTTATTCTAATACTAGAATAATATTCTCTTTTCGAGATAATACGATATCAGGCACTTCGACGTAGTTGTACTAAAGCCTTGTACACTACTAGGATATGCAATATAAATCCCAATTTATGCATACTAGAGGCGCTCATCCTGTACGATCGCGCGTGTAGCATCCACAGCGGAATCTATCCACGCAGGAGGAGTATCCGCAGAGAGACTCATCCGCACCGCACCCGTCTCGAGCGTACCCATGCGTTCATGTGCGGATGGTGCGCAGTGGAGTCCCGATCTCGTAGCGATCCCGTACTCACGATCGAGCCGGGCCGCTACGATCTCGGGATTGACGCCTTCGACGACGAACGAGACGAGGGGTACCCGAGGCATCCCGAGTCCGGGGCCCAGGATCCGAAGACCTTCTATGGCGAGAAGCCCCTCCATCAACGAATGCACGAGCTCGGTCTCCTTCGTGCGGCGCTGGTCGATGCCTTCAGCCATGAGGAATTCCATGCCCGCGCACAGGCCTTCGATCGAAGCCAGCGGTGGGGTTCCTGCTTCGTACGCTTCAGGACGTGAGTGGAACGGCTCATGCGAGCGCTCTCCCCCGCTACCCGTGCCGCCCTCGATGAGCTCGGTGGTCTCGAGATTCTCGTCCATGACGACGAGACCCACTCCCGTAGGACCGAGAAGCCCCTTATGTCCCGAGCACACAAGCGCATCCGCTTCGAGGAGCGGAAAGTCTATGGGGATGTGGCCTGCTGTCTGCGCCGCATCCACGATCACCTTGACGCCGTACTCATGAGCCACATCCACGATGTCCCCGAGCGGCTGTATCGTGCCGGTCACGTTGGAGGCATGCTGAACGGCCATGACCTCGACCGGTGAGCCCGAGAGGATCTTCCGCAGCGCTGAGAGCCGGATCGTCCCGTCGTCCGAGGTGGGTATCTTCACGACCTCCACCTGGAAATCACGCGAAAGACGATAGAGCGGACGGGTCACCGAGTTGTGCTCGAGCGGTGAGATCAGTACACGCGTACCGGGATTGACCAGACCCTTGAGGAGCATGTTGAGCCCTGCCGTGCAGCCGGGCTGGAAGACAACGTTGCTCGAATCGTGCACCGAGAAGAAGTCGGCAGCCACGCGCCGCGCATGCGCCATCTCGCGAGAAGCCCTGAGAGCTTGCGTGTGGGATGAGCGACCCGGCGTTCCCGGCCGCTCTATCGACCTGGTCACAGCCTCGATCACAGCAGCAGGCTTCGGCCATGATGTCGCCGCATCATCGAGATATATGACGTCGTCGTGCTCCATCGGACCTCCCCGTTCGTTCGTCCATCCATCGTATAGGAAACGACTGCTCCTCGCCCGTCCGTGAGAGCCCGGAATAGCGAGAAGGCCGAGGATGGAACCATCCCCGACCTTCTCGTCAGTACATATGTACGAGCGAGAACGTTCTCAGTCGATGTCGCTCGCGTGGTGCGTGTAACCGAGCTTGCGGAGCGCGTCACCACGGGTGACTGCTTGCTCACGCTTGACCTCGGCGATCTC
>CAYVBA010000008.1:11169-17563 GCA_964448475.1 uncultured Coriobacteriales bacterium | reverse complement strand
GTGATGATGTTGGACCAGTGCCAGATACGTTTAGGGGCGTCATGGCGGGCGATGTACTTGACCTTACCGTTCATCGTCGATCGCCTCCTCCTCGAGCTCAGCTGATTCGAATCCGACCTGGTTGATCCTGCCTACGACGATGGTGTCATCGGTGACCGGATCGTACTTGAGTGCGTCAGCATCACGGTGGTAACCGCGGCCATTGATGCGAGCTGCAGCAAGCACGGCGAGTGTTGCGGCGAAACCGATACCTGCAGCCGGCTTGAGAACGTTGGAGCCTACGCGGAAGAGCGGGATGCTCGGATCCGCAGGAAGGCCTACCGACTCAGGACCGAGCGGTAGGACGTCCAGCACGTGGAGTCCACCGAGCTCAGTGTCTCCGTAGAGGTATGCCTTCGGGTATTTCTCCTTGATCTGCTCCACACGAGCGCGACCGAGTGCGACCATCTGCTCGCGGTCACCGAAGTCGAGCGCGTGGGTGGTGCAGGAGTCGACGCATGCGGGCCTACGGCCTTGATCGAGGCGGTCCATGCAGAACCAGCATTTGCGCTCGATGTGCTCGACGGAAGAGAACTTGGGGATGTGGTAAGGGCAACCGGTCTCGCAGAACTTACAACCGATACAGATATCGGGATCGATGACCACAGCGCCATTCTCGACATGATGACACGCACCGGTAGGACAAGCCATGACGCAGCCAGCCTCTGTGCAGTGGTGGCATGCGTCGCGACCGAACGCCCAGACGAAGTCCTTGGGGCCCTCGCCTTCATGCTCATCGAACGTCATGTGGAGCCAGGTGTTGGAGTCGTTCTCCAGCGGAGATTCGTACGACCCGGTGAACTCGTAGTCCTCGGCGTAGAGCGGCGAGGCGAGCTGGTTCCACTGCTTGCAAGCGACCTGGCAGCCTTTGCATCCGGAACACTTGGATGCGTCGTAATAGATAGCTTTCTCGAGCGCCATGGCTATCTACCTGCCTTCCTGATGTTCACGAGGAACGCCTTGTATTCGGGGATGTAGCTGTTCGCGTCACCGACCGACGGTGTCAGTTGGTTAGCGGTGGCGCCCTTCGAGCTCATGGCTGCGAAGCCGTAGTGCCAGGGCATACCGACGGTGTCGACTTCCTTGCCGTTGATCATCAGCGGCTTGAAGCGCTTGGTCACCATGAGGTTCGTGGTGATGGAGCCGCGGTTGTTGTAGACCTCGATGAGGTCGCCGTTCACGAGATGCAGGCGCTCTGCGAGCTCTTCCGACATCTCGACGAACATGTGCGGCTGACACTCGGCGGTCCATGGCTTGTTACGTGTCATGGCGCCTGCCTGCCAGTGCTCGGACAGGCGGTAGGTGGTGCAGACTATCGGATATTCATCAGACGTACCGAAGTTACTACTCTCCTCGAAGACGAGAGCAGCGGGGTTCGTCTGCTTCGCACTCAGGACGTTCTGAGTCGGGGACTCGTACGGCTCGTAGTGCTCGGGGAACGGACCGTCGTTCACGGTGTTGGAGAACAGGAGTGCGACGTTCTCTGTTGTCATCATGAACGCCATCGTGTCATCCGGCTGCTTGTGCGAGCCATCAGCGTTCGTGAAGGCGAAGTCAGGAACGTCATTCCGGAGCCAGCGCTCACCGTTCCATGCGACGAGCGGGGCGTTCGGGTTGTACGGACGGCCCTGCATGTCAGCACTGGCGCGGTTGTAAAGGATACGGCGGTTGGCGGGCCATGCGAACGACCAGTCGACATAGAGTCCCACGCCACCAGTCATACCGTCGATACCGTAGTCCTTGAAGTTTCTAGATCCGGATTGCTGGTACGCAGCCTCGAGCGTGTCGTTATTGGCGTAGTAGCCGGTGTAGATCCAGCAGCCACATGCCGTGGAGCCGTCAGCCTTCAGATCACCGAAGGTGCTGAGATAGCGGCCGGTCTCGATGTCGTAACCGTTGATCGCACGTGCCACGCGACGACTGTCAGCGTGACCATGCTCATCCACGTACGGCCACTGCATCTTGGTGATGGGATCGGGCAGCTTACCCGGCTCGCGCAGGTAGTGGTTCTTCACGCCTACGAAGATACGGGTGAAGAGCTCCGCGTCATCGATGCAGTCACCGAGTGGTTCGACCGCCTTCCAGCGCCACTGAGCCCAGCGACCTGTATTGGTGACGGAGCCTTGCTTCTCGAAGCTCGCGGCCATGGGGAGCATGAGGACATGCGTGTCGATCTCCGTGGGATCGACACCCGGCGCCTTCCAGAAGGCTGCGGTCTCGGTCTCCCAGAGGTCTGCAGAGACGAGGAGGTCGAGCTTGGCGAGACCCTTCTGGATGATATTCGCGTTATTGCCACCCACGAGCGGGTTCTGTCCGAAGATGCACAGGACCTTGATGTCATCTTTGCGATACATGTTGTCGAACAGGGCCATGTAGCTCAAGTTCTCCTTGGGGAGCTTAGGCAGCCAGTCGAACCCGTAGTCGTTGTCGTACGAGGCATTCTCACCCCAGACCTCCTTGAGGAGGGATACCACGAACTTGGGGCGGTTCGCATAGTAACCCGTGGGGGTCGTGGTGAGCGAGAGGTACTCATCGAAGTTGCGGTGCTGATGTGCGAAGGGCATGCTCGCGTAACCGGTCATCTGGTCGAAGAGCAGACCGAAGTCCGTGGAGCCCTGCACGTTGGACTCACCACGAAGTGCGTTGACGCCACCACCGGCGACGCCGATGTTTCCGAGGATGAGCTGCAGGATAGCGAGCGACCTGATGTTGGAGGTCCCCGTCGTGTGCTGATTGAGACCCATGGCATACGTGAAGGCAGCTGCCTTGTCAGGTGCACCGGTGGACCCGACGATCTCAGCGATCTCGAGGAACTTGTCCTTCTGGATACCGGTGACGGCCTCAACGATCTCAGGCGTGTAACGGCTGTAATGCTTCTTCATGAGCTGGAACACAGTACGGGGGTTCTGAAGGGTGAAGTCCTTCTTGTACGTAGGGACCTTAGGGGTAGTGAATTGCGGGGTTCCGGGTGAGACAGCCCACGTGTAGGCGGAGCCCTCGGTGAGATCCCATGTACCGAAGCCATCCTCGATGTCGTAATCCCACGCGATCTTCTCGTACACCCCGAGTTCTTCGTTCCAACCCGAGAAATACCCGTCGACGAAGTCGTACTCCTCGCCTACCAGGAACGGAGCGTTCGTCCAGTTCTTGACGTAGTCCTCCTGGTAGAGCTCATTCTCCAGCACGTAGTTGATGAGTCCGCCGAAGAAGACGACATCCGTTCCCGGACGGATCTTGGAGTAGATGTCAGCACATGCCGCTGAACGCGTATAACGCGGGTCCACAACGATGAAGATAGCGTCCTTATTTGCACGAGCATCATCGATATGGATCATGGTCAGCGGGTGGTTCTCTGCATTGTTACCACCGCAGGTCACCACTACATCCGAGTTGCGCATGTCAGCCACATGGTTGGTCATAGCGCCTCGGCCGAACGTTTTGCCCAAACTGGACACGGTTGAGCTGTGTCAAATACGGGCTTGGTGCTCCAGGTACAGCGTACCGAGACCACGCGCGAGCTTCCATGAGAGGTAGCACTCCTCGTTGTCGAGAGCGGCACCACCCATCCACGCGAGTGACCAGTTGCGGTTGACCGTGACGCCGTCCGCATCCTCGAGCTCGAGGCTCGCTTCGCGGTGCTCCACGATCTTCTTCACGATCAGGTCGATCGCGAAGTCCCAGCTCTTGGTCTGCCATTCCGTTCCACCCGGCGCACGGTACTTGACCTCCTGCACACGAGCGGGGTTGATGATCACCTTGTTCGTCTCGGGGTCGACCACGTTCCTGACGTTCCAGATCGCGGCACCCTTCGCGCACGTTCCGCCTCGGTTGATCGGCGCGTCAGGGTCTCCCTCGATGTTGATGAGATCGCCACCGGATACAGCGCAAAGCGAACTGCACCCAACTGCGCAATACGGGCAGATAGTGCTCGTCTCCGTCACGCCGTCGAGCTTGAAGCCTTGATAGGCCTTCCCCTCGGCTGCATGAGCTGTTGTGGATGACATGGTATCGGTCAGCGCGACAGCGGCGAGTGAAGCACCTGTTGCGGCGATGAAGCTCCGACGTGTTAGCTCCATGTCTCTCCTTTCCTTGATTCCTGTCCGTGCGATGACTGCACGAAGTCCAAGTATCCGTTGTTCATCGAACTACATAACAACAAGATACATCAATGACGACAACCACCGAGCATTCTACCTGCAGGTAGTAAGGCTCAGTAGGGGTCGCCTCTATTCTATTTCCAGTATATTTCGTGCCTATGCAACGCAGCGGCTAGAAGCATCCAAGCTCGCAGTGAGTGACCTTCAAGTCCTCTTCCTGCACGATCTCACCGATCGCGCGCACCGCGACCCCCATGTTGTCAGCGAGAGTATGAGCGGTCGCGCATGAAATACGACCGTTCCGGGAGGCTTTCCGTATAGCGTCCCGGAGGTCCTCCTTGGAGTGAACGGCTCTCTCGTCACGGTCGATGGTTTCACCACTGATATCCAACATGATTCCTCCTCAGACCGCATCCGGTGATCGATCCAGCATCAAGCAATCGATGGTCGTACCAGCGGCGATCGGTGCGATACCCTCGGGAAGGATCAGCAGAGCATTCCCTTCGTGGGCGGCTGTGAGCAGTGCGGATGATTGCGATCCCGTGAGCTCGGCGATGTATCCACCTTCACCATCCGCCCTCACACGACCACGCAGGTAGTACCTACGATCCTGCTTCTTGTTCTGGTCGGTGGCGAGAACAGCGCGTATCTTAGGACGGTTGACGTTCACGAACCCTTGCATCTTCCTCAGCATGGGGCGGATGAACACCTCGAAGCCCACGTAGCACGAGGACGGGTTACCCGGCAGGCCGAACAGGGGCACTCCATCTATGATACCGAGCGTCTGGGGGTTACCCGGACGCATGAAGACCTTCCAGAAATTGACCTCGCCAAGTTCCTCGAGGACGGGCTTCACGTGATCGTGATCCCCGACCGAAACTCCGCCGGACGTGATGATCAGATCGCATTCGGCAGCTGCCTTGACGAAGGCTTCACGTGTTGGCTCCAGCTCGTCGATGACCACAGGGAAGATGACGGGTTCACCGCCAGCAGCAGCTACCTGAGCTGCGATGGCATAGGAGTTCGAGTTTCGGATCTTTCCGGGTCCTGGGGTGTCTGTGACATCCACGAGCTCGGATCCGGTTGCGATGATAGCCACGCGGGGACGGCGGTACACGGAGACCTCGACGTTTCCTGTAGCAGCGAAAAGCCCGATGGTCGCTGCGTTGACGTTGTCACCACGCGCTACGACCACATCGCCAGCTGCAACCTCCTCGCCCTTGTAGCGGACGTTGGCGCCTTCCTTCTCAGGGCCGAGGATCCCGACCTTCTCGCCCACCATACCGCCTGCTTCCTTGGCGGAGGTGGATTCGATCTTGACCACCGTATCGGCGCCTTCGGGCATAGCGGCGCCGGTCATGATGCGCGCTGCTTGGCCGGAGCCAACCGTGAGCCGAGGTGCAGCGCCTGCGGGGATGTCCTCGATGACGTCGAGCTCCACGGGGGCGTCGGTCGTGGCGGATGCTATGTCCGCGGCGCGGACGGCGAATCCGTCCATGGCGGAGTTGTCGAACGGCGAGACGTCGATGTCACTCCTCACGTCCTCCGCGATGACACGGCCCATGGCCTCCATGAAGGGGACGGTCTCCGGTTCCAGTACCTGTACGAGGTCGAGTGAGCGCTCGAGCGCCTCCTCTACGGTCAGTACCTGCGGCTTATCACTCATCATGGGGTGCCTCCATTCCATGGGTGGTTCCGGCATCGTCCTCGATGGAGCGGAGCCCCCCTACTATCCTCTGTGGGTGGGTGTATATCACGATCTGACCTGCTTTGACGTAGCCCGCGAGCGTTATATTCTGCGCTTCCGCGATCGAGATGGCCAAGTCCGTGGCCGCGCTCCTCGATGCGATCAACTGAATACCATGACGTGCTGCTTTGGCCGCTATCTCATACGACAGACGGCCGGTGGAGAGGAGCACAGCGTCCTCAAGAGCCAGTCGATTGAGCCATGCACGGCCGATGACCTTATCAGCTGCGTTGTGGCGTCCGACGTCCTCGCGCACGAGTACGAGTACTCCATCGATCACGATACCGCACGAATGCGAACCCCCTGTGTCCTTGTAAGACTCGGAGCGCGCGGACATCTCGGAGATGAAATCGGAGAGGATGGACGGCTCCATGATGATGCCGTCCCGAGCCGGCGGATATCCCTTGATGTCCTCAGGATTGGAGAACGTCACGCCTTTACCGCATCCGCTCGTGATGTACGAGGTGTCGGTGGCGCTCACGAGTTCGTCCTGCGCGAGTTCATCGGACGT
>CAYVBA010000008.1:0-11069 GCA_964448475.1 uncultured Coriobacteriales bacterium | reverse complement strand
GGCTCGGTACCACGAGCCGTGAGCGGGACCACGGCGTCGTAATCCTCTTTGAGGCTCCAGAGGCCTCCGACCAACCTCTCGTCGAGCCACGGCATATCCACTGCGCGAGCGAGAAGGTACGCCGTCTCCACACATGCAGCTCCGGTTGCAAGACCCCCGAGCGGCCCCTGATATGGATAGGCATCTTCGATAACGGTCACATGGGGCCCGAAGTCGATCCGAGACATGCGCTCCATCTGGTTGGTGACGATGATCGTGTGCGAGACGAAAGGCTCGAGCAGCCAAACGGCGCGCTCGACCATGGTCTGTCCGCCTACATCCAGGAACACCTTGTCGGTTCCCATGCGGCGTGACTTACCGCCAGCCAGGATGAGGCCGGTCACCTCCTTCTTATAAGGAGCTGATTTTCTCTGGGGTATCTCCACGCATCGCCTTCCTCGTCGCTGGGAGTACTATACCTATTTCGCGACGTTATGAGCGAGTGCGCGATCTTCCGGTAGCGTCTGGACGGCCTTGTACGAGAAGGAGAGGAGGTATTCCTCCCCCACCTTGAAGTCGCGCTCGTCGTGGAGCGCGAAGCTCACGAGTGACGAGAGGGTGTTTCCCGCGTACTCGAAGACGAGCTGCTGGGTCATGCCTAGAGCTTTGATCTCCTTGAGTCCAGCCTGAATGTGGTTGCGTCCTAGCTGGTGCTCATCGTCGTATGTGCGGCCCACGACGCGGACCTTGATGTCCTCGGGCTTGATAGCGCAGAAGAGGCGCTCGCCGATCTTGTGTTCATCGCGGCGTGCGAAGAGGTCACCGAACGGCGTGGAGAGTACGGCCGTCTTAGTCTTGAGCTCCTTCACCTCTGCTGCGAATGCGACATCCACGTTCAGGAACTCAGCGACGTCAGGATTGGTGACTATCGAGATCACTTCCCTGATGGGACCCGCAGCGATGATGCGCCCATCGATCACGATGGCGATATTGTCAGCTACCACGAGGGCCTCGTTCACATCATGCGTGATGTAGAGAGCAGTCGTGTTGGATTCTTCGAGGATGGTGGCGAACTCTCGTGCGATGTAGCGCTTGAGAGCGATATCCAGTGATGCGAGCGGTTCATCCAGCAGTAATGCCGCAGGTTCGACCGCAAGAGCACGTGCAAGAGCCACACGCTGGGCTTCACCACCGGAAAGACTCTTGACCGTCTCCTTACCACGACCCTCGAGACCTACGAGTTCAAGCATCTCAGCAGTCCGCTCCTTCTTGAGAGAGGAGTTCGCTCCACGAAGTGCTAGGCCATATGCCACGTTATCAGCGATGGTTCCCTTCATCAGGTACGGACGCTGGAACACAGCCGTGACACGCCCGTGGACCTGTTTAGGCCCAACCTCCTTGCCGTCCATGAGAATCCGGTACTTGCCCTTGTGCTCAAGCATCCCCATGCAGTTGAGGATCGTGGACTTACCCGAACCCGAAGGCCCGAGTAACGCTGTCGTCGTGCCAGCCGGGATGGTGAACTCGGGAACGTCCAGCGTGAAGCGGGGGAAGTCCAAGTAGCAATCGGCCAATGTGAGCGAGAAGGACGTGTTCCGAGCCATCAGCCGGCCTCCTTGGTATGTCGAGTCGAGCTCGTTTGGAAGCCGGTCAATCCGACGTTCATCACTACGATGATGAGGAGAAGGATGAGAGCGAGTGCGATAGCTTGACCGTAGTTACCCATACGGGTGTACTGCACGATAGCCGTGGTCATGACCTGGGTCTCACCCAGCAGGTTACCACCGACCATCTGCACGGCTCCGACCTCGGAGATGATGGAGCCGAGTCCAGCGGCGATGGCCGAGAAGATACCCATCCGGCTCTCCTTGAGCGTGAGGATCATCTCCTGGACCTTTGAAGCGCCCAGCGATCGAGCTTGCAGCCTGAGCTCAGCCGGTACCGCGGATACGGCACTGGCCGTGATGGCGATCACGAGCGGCATCGAGATGATGACCTGCGCGATCAACATGGCTGGCTGGGTGTAGAGCAGATCGAGCGGGCCGAGTGGGCCGCGTCGGGAGAGCAGCATGGATACGAAGAGGCCGACCACGGTGGGCGGCAGACCCATGCCTGCATTAGCCAGGACCAGGACAGCCTTCCTGGGGAGCGTATAGCGCGACCCCAGGAAGAAACCGAGAGGAACCCCCACAACGAGTGATATGAGCAGCGCTCCGGATGAGACCTTGAGCGATGTCCAGATCACGAACCAGATATCCACCGTGCCCGAAGAGAGCAGAGTGATGGCTTCCACGAAGCCATTCCAGAAGAGAGAGAATCCGTCCCAGTTGATCCAGTCCATGGCCTACCTATTACTGAGCGTTAGGGAAGAAGAGCGGCTGTCCGTACTGCTCGGTACCATACGTCTCGATGACGGCCTGACCGTCGGCGCTGGTGATCCAATCGGCGAACGCCTCAGCACCGTCGTGTACACGGGCTTCCTTCACGGGGAGGACGCCGTACTGGTTCAGCAGGTCGTCAGCACCCTCGAAGGCGATGGCGAGGTCGATAGCACCCTCCTTGAACATGGAGAGGTAGGTCGCGCGGTCGGCGAGCGTGTAGGCTTCTTCCTCATCAGCGATCTTGAGGGTGTCGCCCATGCCCTGTCCGGAGCTGCGGTAGAAGTCACCCTCGGGGTTCTCCATACCGGCTTCCTTCCAGATAGCGAGCTCCTTCTTGTGCGTACCGGAGTCATCACCACGGGAGATGAACTCGCTACCGGAGTCAGCGATCTTCTTGAACGCATCGGCTGCGGTCGCGGAGTCCTTGATACCTGCGGGATCGGCCTCAGGGGCGACGATCACGTAGTCGTTGTACATGACGTCCTTACGGTAATCACCGTAACCTTCAGCCACGAACTCCTCCTCGGAAGCCTTAGCGTGGACGAGAAGGACGTCAGCGTCGCCGTCGCGACCCTTCTGGAGAGCCTCACCGGTTCCTACTGCGATGACCTGTACGTTGTACTCGGGGTGAGCTTCCTCGAAAGCGGGGATGAGCTCATCGAAGAGGCCGGAGTCCTGCGTGGACGTGGTAGAGGCGAGCACGAGGTTCTGGGTCTCGACCGGTGCAGCAGCTTCCTCTTCCTTCTCTTCTTCCTTGGGCTCGGTGGTCTGCTCTTCAGCAGGCGTGGTTGCGGGCTCATCGGTGACCGTCTCGGTGTTTCCGCAGCCGGTGAGCGCGAACGCCAGTGCGAGCATCAGACCGATTGCAAGCACGATGAGTGACTTGCGTCCCGTCGTATGCATCTTATCCAGCATCCTTACATCCTTTCTTCTATCCTACGATTTATCTTGTACGAGATTATCCTAGGAATAATATAATCATCCATCAGATTCTATTCCTTACATCCGCGGATGCAAATATTCCTTTTTGTGTCGAAATGTTGTATGTATCTCCCATTCAGAAGAACATGGTGGTCACATAGGCCGCGAAGACGATGAGAGCGATGATCCCCCAGCCTCTCCGAACCCGCTCGCGGGTGAATGCGACCGCCGACACCGCGAGGGTGACCCCCAGCATCACGAGGTCGAGCGGTGCCGCTCCGAGGGTGACCGTACCTCCGGTGATGAGCCCGATGATGAGGATGGATGGGATCGAGAGTCCGAGCGTGGAGAGCAGGGCCCCGTGACAGAGGTTCACCACGCGCTGCGACTCACCTGAGAGTGCAGCCCTGAGGGTGGTGAGCGTCTCCGGCAGGAACACGATCGCAGCGATGATGAAGCCGCTCAGCGCGATGGGCGCACCGAGTCTCATCACCGCTTCGTCCATGAGGACGGCCATCTCATGTGAGAGCAGCACGATGGGGATCACGGTCACGAGCAGGACCACGACCCGCGTCACGAGCTCGACGCGGTGCGTGCCCACCACGCGACGGAGGCCGGCTCCGTCGGTCCGGACGACCTCGACCTTCTCGCCCACTTCCTGGAAATCCTCGGGCACCACGAACATCTGGCGGTAGAGGAAATAGCCGTAAGCGACGATGATGATGGCTGCAATGAAGATCGCCTGGACGGGTGCGTAGCTGCCCGCTCGGCCGATCAGCGTAGGCAGCAGGAACGCGAGGATGCTGAACGTGATGAGAAGGACGAGGTATGCGGTGGCACCCCGATGGTTATGGGTGACGGGGCCATGAGTGCGATCATGAGCGAGTATAGCAACGCCGACCACGAGACTCAGGATGATGTGCGAGACGGCCATGATGGAATCGCGGCCGATCGTGGGGTGATCGCCCGGCGAGAGCATGACGGCGGAGATCAGGATGACCTCGATGGCCACGATGGAGAGCGAGAGGATGAGTGTGCCGTAGGGATCGCCGAGTCGGTGCGCTAATCCTTCCGCCTGATGGACGACTCCCGTAGAGCAGAGCAGGATCACGGCGATGACCGTGAGCAGGGCGGTCGCCAGCGCCGGCGATGGGAGCCCCGCGTGGATCGGCGAGAGAGATGACGTGAGGAACGCGACGGACGCCCACCCCACGAGGATGCGGGCGATGACCGACCCGGTCAGTACCTGTCGGATCGAGAGGGATTCGGGTTGCACGCCACTCGGCCTCAGACGTTGAAGCGGAAGTGCATGACATCGCCGTCCTGGACGACGTAGTCCTTGCCTTCGATCCGCAGCTTGCCGGCGGCACGGCAACCGGCTTCGCCGCCGTGCTCGACGTAGTCGTCGTACGAAGCGGTCTCGGCCTTGATGAAACCGCGCTCGAAGTCGGAGTGGATCACGCCGGCCGCCTGAGGAGCGGTGGCACCTTGCGGGATGGTCCACGCGCGGACTTCCTGCACGCCCGCCGTGAAGTAGGACTGGAGCCCCAGCGTGTCGTAGGCAGCGCGGATGAGTCGCTCGAGTCCGGAGCGCTCGAGTCCGAGACTCTCCAGGTACTCGGCGGCCTCCTCGGCATCGAGCTCGGCGAGCTCGGCCTCCACTTGCGCGGAGATGGCGATGGGCTGGACGCCGTCTATGGGATCGAGCTGCGCGGCCACATCCGCTTCATCCACGTTGGCCACGTAGATGATGGGCTTCATGGTGAGGAGGTGGAGGTCGGCGAGAAGAGCGCGCTCCTCGTCGGTCATCTCCATCGTGCGGATCCGGTGACCCTCATCGAGCCACTCCTCCGCACGCTTCATGACCGCGAGCTTGGGTGCTAACTCCTTGTCACGCTTCGCGTCCTTCTCGACACGAGGAAGCGCTTTGGTCAGCGTAGCGAGGTCGGCCAGGACGAGCTCGGTGCGGATGGTCTCCACGTCACCCAGCGGATCCACGCGGCCTGCGACGTGCACGACGTCCTCATCCGAGAAGAAGCGGACCACTTCGCAGATGGCGTCCGTCTCGCGGATGTTGGCCAGGAACTGGTTGCCCAGACCCTCACCCTCATGGGCGCCTTCCACGAGGCCGGCTATGTCCACGAACTCGACGGTTGCCGGGAGGATCCGCTCGGGCTCCACGATGCGTGCGAGTTCTGCGAGCCGCTCATCCGGAACCTCCACGATGCCCACGTTGGGCTCGATCGTGGCGAAGGGGTAATTGGCTGCGAAACCGCCCTTGCGGGTCAATGCTGTGAACAGCGTGGACTTGCCCACGTTGGGCAGGCCGACGATACCGATGGAGAGTGCCACTCGAGCTCCTCATGCTGAAGGGTTGATCATCCGAAGATGATAGCATCCTCGGATGAGCCGGGATATGAACCGGGATATCGTTGCTTAAGCTACCTGACGGCTCTGCGAAAGAAGTACTATCATGAACTATCACAGGAGAGGAGCTGACATGTCGGAAGCGCTGATGAAGCGGTTCGAAACAGCCATCCAAGACCCGTTCATCCGTGATGAGATAACCACCCTTGGTTTCATGGTCGAGGTCTACTGCAAGGGCAACCACACCGATCGCCCGAAGTCCGCCCTCGAAAGCGATGCCGTTGACCTGGGCGTCTACGATGGCGCTCATCATATCCCGCAGGTCTGCACGGAATGCGCCGCTCACCTGGCGTACGGCGAGAAGCGTCGAGCACTCTGCCCCAAGGATCCCAAGCCTTCATGCAAGTACTGCGACATCCACTGCTACTCGCCCGAGGAAGCGGAGTTCCAGCGCACGGTCATGCGGTACTCAGGACCACGCGCCATCCTCAAGCCGTTCCTCTTCAGGCCGGCTATCGAGCATCTCCTCCAGGAGCGTCGTGATGCGAAGCGCATCCGCGAGATGGAGACCGATCACTGATCCTCTTCGAGCTGCATGCGGTCCTTGATCGTGATCGTGGACCGCGTGAACTCGATCAGCCCCTCATCACGCATGGACCCGAGCTCACGTGAGAGCGCGGATCTGTTCACGCAGAGGTATTCCGCCAGCTCGGCCCTATTGAATGGCAGCCTCACCGTGTGCGAACCTTGTGCGTCGGCCAGCTGCAGTAGGAAGACCGCTACCCGCGCTCTAATGGTGCGCTGTGAGAGCACCGTTACCTTCTGACGAAGATGGACGTTCTTCGACGAGAGCATATCTATTATGTTGCGTATCACTCTGAGCGACACGTCATCGAGCTCGGTCGATGACCGATCCAAGAGCTTCCGCAGATCCAGGAACTGGATCCGGGTATCAGCGCGTGCGATGACCGCCACCGGCGAGACTCCCTTGCCGATGCAGTTCACCACCTCGCCGAACGTCTGACCTTCCGAGACGCTCAGCAGGATCGAGCGGATGCCCGCCATGCTCTCTGTGAGCACGTCCACCTGTCCTTCCAGTACCACGCCCGTGAGCACCCGTTGCGCTCCCGTGAGCATGACCATCTCATCGGGCGAGAAGGACCTGACGAATCCTCCGCACATCTGGATGATCCGGTCGATCTCATCCGGCTCGATCCCCGCGAGCAGAGAGGTCTTGGAGAGGACTTGTGTATCTCGGTCGATCATCTGGCTTCCCATCACATTTGCAACAACACGACGTTCCTATGGTAGCGATACTCCCACATATCGTAGTGATGAACTTCCACCGATTCCAGGAGGAGCACATGAACCAAGATATGTTCTGTTTCCAATGCGAGCAGACCGCAGCAGGCACCGGATGCACGTCCCGTGGTGTGTGCGGCAAGGATGCTGAGACCTCCAACGTACAGGATGAACTGGTGAGCGCTCTGATCGCACTCGCTTACGCTTCGGACGACACGAGTGATGAGACCCACGTGGACCTCATGCTCCGTGGTTTGTTCACGACCGTCACCAACGTGGACTTCGATCCCATCGTCATCGGCGCTCTGATCGAAGAGGTCCGCGCGGCGTACCGTGCCCTCGGCGGTGATGTCGAGGAGTACGACATGGCACGCGTCTGGGAAGGTGACGAGGACATCCGCTCCCTCAAGTCCCTTCTCCTCTTCGGCCTCAAGGGCATGGCTGCTTACGCGTACCACGCTCGTATCCTGGGATACACCGACGAGAGGGTGGATGCCTTCTTCTTCGAGGCACTGCGCGCGATCGGTGATGACACCCTCGGACTCGATGAGCTCCTACCGCTCGTCCTCGAGTGCGGCGAAGTCAACCTCACCTGCATGGACCTCCTGGGTCGCGCCAACATCGAGACCTATGGCGCACCCGAGCCCACCGAGGTCAGTCTCACCGTCCAACCCGGGCCCTTCATCGTGACCACCGGCCACGATCTGCACGACCTCTACCTGCTCCTGGAGCAGACCAAGGACGAGGGCGTGGACGTCTACACGCATGGCGAGATGCTTCCAGCGCACGCCTATCCCAAGTTCAAGGAGTACGCGAACTTCAAGGGCAACTTCGGCACCGCGTGGCAGAACCAGCAGAAGGAGTTCGACGGCGTCCCCGCAGCGTTCCTCTTCAACACGAACTGCATCATGCCGCCGCGTGAGAGCTACATCCAGAACATCTTCACCACCGGCGAGGTCTCCTTCCCCGGCACCACACACCTTGCGAACAAGGACTTCTCGCCCGCTATCGCACGCGCCAAGGAACTGGGCGGATACAGCGAACCGCAGGTGTTCACCGGCATCAACGGTGGCGAGACGGTCATGACCGGATTCGGGCACGACGCCGTCCTGGCAGTGGCCGACACCGTGATCGACGCCGTGAAGCAGGGTGCGATCTCCCACTTCTTCCTCGTGGGTGGGTGCGACGGAGCCAAGCCCGGCCGCAACTACTACACCGACTTCGTGAAGGCGACGCCGGAGGATTCCATCATCCTGACGCTCGCGTGCGGTAAGTACCGCTTCAACGACCTCGACCTGGGCACCATCGGTGGTCTTCCTCGTATCATGGACATGGGTCAGTGCAACGACGCAAACTCCGCGATCAAAGTGGCCGTGGCTCTTGCTGAAGCCTTCGATTGCGGCGTGAACGACCTGCCGCTCACCCTTGTGCTCTCCTGGTACGAGCAGAAGGCAGTAGTCATCCTGCTCTCGCTCCTCGCCCTGGGCATCAAGAACATCTACCTCGGCCCGACGCTTCCCGCGTTCGTCTCACCGAACGTGCTCAACGTCCTCGTCGAGAACTACAACCTCACACCCACCTCGACCCCTGAGGAGGACCTGGCTTCCATCCTGGCTTAGGCTCCAGGAGGGTGAGGGCCGAGGCCATCAGCCTCGGAGGAATCGGACCCGGTGGGCTGGAGGGAGCAGCTCGCCGGGTTCTCTCGTTCCGAGGGCTCTCATGATTCAAGTGCCAAGACAGCTGATCGCTGAAGTTGGGGTTCCAGGTGTCGTCTACTTCTTCTTGTTGCTGACAGGCAACTCACGCACGATCCTCTCGATCGCGCTCTCATAGACCCCCAAGTTGGTGTCAACCATTGAGAGCGCTCCTTCAGGGCACGTGTCGGCGCAGAGGGCACAGCCAGTACAGTACGCAGGGGATACGGTCACTGCGCTCTTCTCGATAGAGATGGCGTTCAGCGGGCAGAGCTCCTCGCAGACACGGCACCCGTCACCAGCGGTGCAGAGTGCGGCATCCCATGCAGGCAATCTCACGTCCACGTGATGCGCGCGCTCGGGGTTGCTCTTGAGGCCCACGAGCAACAGCCTGCGCTTGCCCGTCAGGATCCGGCGGATTTCGGTCTTCCCTTCAATCCGATCGAGCACCATGCCTATGTTGGAGAGCGCCGCACGGTGCCCGTCGAGCTTCTCGTACGCCCGAGCGAGACCCGAGGTGAGCGGATTCGTCTTCGCGGCGGTCATGCCGGCGTTCTTCATGAACTTGTCCACGAACTCACGGCGCTCGACACTGCGCTTCTTGTCCAGCTTCAGGTCAGCGTGATCCACCTCGTAACCCAGGTTCACGCCGGACCACGCCTCGCCCGTTCCGATGGCCTCCACGTACGCATCCTCACCGGTGACGTTATTGCAGTCATCGCAGATACCGAGCGGCAGATACACGGAGACGTTGGGATAGTCCAGCAGGACGGATGCCCACACCTCGGGTGGTATGAGGCCTACGCACGGCACGATCACGATACCTTCATCGGGCTTCTTCTTGAACGCGCGCGGACAGCTCACGTACGCGGCTTCACCGGATGCGGCGATAGCTCCGATCCGCTGGTAGAGGTCCACAGGCTGATAGCGCGTGAGCGTGAGACCGGCCGTGGGACAGACACCCACGCAGAGGCCGCACCGGCGGCAATCCTTGAGGATCTCTATGCCACCGTCCTCGATGCGGATGGAGTCGGTCGGGCAGATCTCCACGCAGTTTCGGCACGAAGCGCTCTCATCGATGCACGCCACGCAGTTCTGAGCATGCGTGGACGGCTCTTCGCGGTACGCGATGGGATCCCAGGAGTCCTCGACGGGATCCTTGCCCATGAGCTCATCGGTCACTCCGCCGAGCTGCTGCTTCACGGAGTCGATGGATTTGGATATGGCTATGAAGTCATCGAGCAGGTCCCCCACGGGATGCCCCCTTCGCTAGTCGAGTAGACCCATTCTAGCGAGAAGATCCTTGAGGGGCACCTCCACCACACCGCTTCTCCCTATGCTCTCGAGAAGGACGAAGCGCACTTGACCGAAGGCGGACTTCTTATCACGACCGAGCGCCTCGCGGAAGGCTTCCTTCTCGAAGACGGGATCGAGTTCGAGCCCGAGCCCGGTGAGCACGTTCCGGAGCCTCTCAGCAGTGCCGACCTCGGAGATGTTCATGGTCTCGGCGAGCTGCGTGATGGTGACCATCCCCCACCCGAGCGCCTCGCCGTGGGAGTAATCGGTGAAGTCGGTCGCTCGTTCGAGCGCTTGCCCCAGCGTGTGGCCGAAGTTGAGGATGCGACGTCTCCCCTGCTCCAGAGGATCCACGCTCACGAGCTCGGCTTTGAAGCGTATAGCGGGCGCTAGATGCACTTCAGGTCGCGAGACGATACGGCTCACGGCTTCATCCGGACCCATGGTGCGCACGAGCTCCTCCAGAGGGGCGAAGTCCTTCTCGCCGTAGAGGGCCGCGCACTTCACGACCTCGGCCATGCCGCTGCGGAGCTGTTCGACAGGGAGCGTGTCGAGCAGGCTCGTGTCTATGAGCACGAGGGACGGCTGCCAGAACGCGCCGAGCATGTTCTTGCCGGCCTCGGTATCCACGCCCACCTTACCGCCGAAACTGGAGTCGATCTGCGCGACGAGCGTGGTGGGAACCTGCACGTATCGGATGCCGCGCATGTACGTAGCTGCAGCGAAGCCTGCCGTGTCACCTACGACGCCGCCACCGAAGGCCACCACGATGCTCTCACGCGTAGCACCCACGTGACTGAGAGCATCGATCACATGCAGGTACGTGGCGGGATTCTTGTACTGCTCGCCGGAATGGATGACCACCTTGGAGACGTGAGCGTCCAGAGCGGACATCGCCTCCATGAAGGTATCGCCGTAGATGGCGTCCACGTCCTCGTCCGTGATGACGATGTAGGCGTCGGGCGAGAAGTGCTCGTCGAGCAGGCGAGGGGTTTCGGAGATGACATCCCGACCGATGATGATGTCGTACGATCTATCACCTGCATCGACAGGGATGGTCAGCATATCGACTCCGTCCTTCTCGCCCGCCCGAAGCGTGGGCTAGTGATCCTCAGGTCCGTGATGGTCG
>CAYVBA010000007.1:21810-39875 GCA_964448475.1 uncultured Coriobacteriales bacterium | reverse complement strand
CGAGCCCCAGAGCGATACCACCATGAGGAGGCGCACCGAAGCTCAACGCATCGAGCAGGAATCCGAACTGCTCACGAGCTTCCTCCTCGGTGAACCCGAGGCGCTTCAGGACGCGCATCTGCAGCTCGGGCTCGTGGATACGGATGGTTCCGCCCCCAGCCTCGAAGCCATCCATGATGAAATCGTACGTGTACGAACCCACGGCGAGAGGGTCGGTCTCGATCTTCTCGACATCCTTCTCGAGCACCATCGTGAACGGGTGATGCTCGGCAGCGTAGCGGTCCTCGGTCTCGTCGTGACGGAACATGGGGAAGTTGACCACCCAGAGGAAATCGTGGCCGCTGCGTTCGATGGCGAGAAGGTCGGCCAGATGCAGACGCACGGCTCCCAGCACCTCGTGGACGACGTCCGTGTCATCGGCGGCGAACACGACCAGGTCACCGGGCTCCACTTCAGCAGCTGCGCGCAAGGCGTCGAGCTCCTCATCGGAAAGGAACTTCTTGATGGCTGACTTCACGTTGCCGTCGGCTGTGAACGCGATCCAGGCCATACCCTTAGCGCCATGTTCCATGGCGAAATCGGCCAGCTTGTCTATGTCACCGCGGGACCAGTCCCCCGCGCCCTTGGCGTTGATGCACTTGATGGAACCGCCACCAGCCGCAGCACCCGAGAAGACCTTGAAGCCGGAGTCCTCGAAGATCTCCGTTACATCCACGAGCTCCAGTCCGAAGCGGGTGTCAGGACGGTCGGTACCGTAGCGCTCCATCGCTTCGGAGTACTGCATACGGCGGAGCGGGATGGGAAGCTCCACGCCCACCTCGGCGAAGACATCAGCGAAGACCTCCTCCATGGTGGTGAGGATGTCCTCCTGGGACATGAAGCTCATCTCGATATCCACTTGTGTGAACTCTGGCTGACGGTCGGCGCGCAGGTCCTCGTCGCGGAAACAGCGAGCGATCTGGAAGTAGCGCTCCATACCGCCGACCATGAGGAGTTGCTTGAAGAGCTGCGGCGACTGCGGAAGCGCGTAGAAGCTACCGTGACTCACACGGGAAGGTACGACGAAGTCGCGTGCGCCCTCCGGCGTGGACTTGGTGAGGATAGGGGTCTCGACCTCGATGAAGTCACGAGTCGAGAGCGCGTTGCGCATAGCGTTCGTAAACGTGTGGCGCAGATGGAGCGCCTTGTACATCTCGGGACGACGCAGGTCGAGGTAGCGCCATGCGAGACGCGTGCCTTCGTCGGTATCGATGCCGTCCTCGATCGGGAAGGGAGGGGTCTTCGAAGCGTTGAGCACTCGCGCTTCGGTGATGACGACCTCCACCTCACCGGTGACCATGTTGGGGTTCGCCGTGCCTTCGGGGCGCTCGCGCACCTCTCCGGTCAGGAGGACCACCCACTCCGGCCTGATCTCCTCACCGAGCGAGAAGGAATCGCCCGCATGGTCAGGATCGAACGTGCATTGCGTGATGCCTGCACGGTCGCGGAGGTCGACGAAGATCAGTCCCCCGTGGTCGCGGCGACGATCCACCCATCCCGTCAGAGTGACCGTACTCCCGATGTCGGATGCGGTGAGTTCGCCACAGGTATGGGTGTACATCGTGTGCTTCGTTGCCATGTCGGGGGTGATCCTTCCCATCGATATCTCTCGTGTCTACGGAACGGTATTCTACTCGAGTTCCTCGAGACCGGCGCGATCCATGAAAGCCCGCAGGATGGTCTCGGCCAGTTCTTCTCGCGGAACGGAACGCTCCTCGCCCGCCTCCATGTCACGCAGGGTGACGTTCCCCGACTCCAGCTCGTCTGGTCCGAGTACCACCACGAAGGGCACTTCCTTCTTACCGGCGAGCTTGAACTGGGACTTCAAGGAACGGGACTGGACGTCGGATTCCACTGCGAGGCCTGCATCACGCAACTCCTCCATGAGGACGAGCGCGCGCTGTGCCGTGGAGCCGTCGACCTGCGCCACGAACACGTCGGAGCCGAGCTCCGCCGATAAGGGCACATCCTGTGCCTCGAGAGCGAGCAGGATGCGGTCGAAACCGAGGGCGAATCCGATACCGGGTTCATCCCGGCCACCTACGATGGACATGAGCTTGTCGTATCGACCGCCTCCTCCGAGCGCGTTCTGGGACCCGAGACCCGCATCGGTCTGGAACTCGAAGACGGTACGGGTGTAGTAGTCGAGGCCACGAACGAGGCGGGCATCTTCCGTGTACTCGATCCCCAGGAGATCGAGGTACGCGAGGACGTGAGCGTGATGTTCCTTACAGTCATCGCAGAGCACATCGGTGATACGAGGCGCACCCTCCATGACCTGCTTGCAATCGGGATTCTTGCAGTCGAACGCGCGGAGCGGATTGGTCTCTGCGCGTGTGTTGCAGGTGGCACAGAGATCTCCCGCATGATCGAGGATGTAGTTCCGTACCGAATCACGGTAGGCGGGACGACAGGCATCATCTCCCATCGAGTTCACGAGGAGCGTGACGTTCTCGCGGGCGAAGCCCAACTCGTCGAAGAAGCGGACCGCCATCGCGATCATCTCAGCATCCACGAGTGGATCGGTCGAGCCGAGGCACTCGGCTCCGATCTGACGGAACTCACGGAGCCGCCCACGCTGAGGGCGCTCCGCGCGGAACATGGATCCCGCGTACCAGGCTTTCACGGGTGCGCCGCCTTGCGGAAGCATGTTGTGCTCGATCGCAGCTCGAACGAATCCTGCGGTCGCTTCAGGTCGTAACGCGAGACGCTGGTCGTTCTTCAAGGTCTCAGCACTACCGCTCGCGACCTTCTCGTACGCGTCCGGCGAAAGGACCGTGAACATCTCCTTGGAGACGACGTCCGTGGATGTACCGATCCCATGCACGAACACATCCACCTGCTCGAACATCGGGGTGTCGACACGACCGTAGCCGTACGAACCGAAGACACCGTCAGCTACCTGCTGCATCAGCGACCAGGCGCCGGCAGCTTCGAAGAGCAGGTCCTGCGTTCCTTTGGGAGCACGTGAGCGCATGGGGATCCTTCCTGATCCGGAGCGAGGATGAACGACGAGTATACTACCAAACCCAAGCTCACCATGCCTTTACGGTATAGTGTGAGGAACCGCCGAGGGAGGAGCACACATGCATACGGAGACCACGCATCCGCGTGCACGCATGGACCGCCTGCCGACGACCTCGCTTCTCATCCTCATCCTCATCGTTTCGTTCTTGTTCCTGGGTGGCTGTGCAGCTGCTCCCGCTGCCTCCGATGTCCCGATCCGGACGTCCGTGGATGACGAGAATGCCGTGACGATCCACATCCCCGGCTACCTCCTGCCTGAAGGCGTGGATGCCGAGGGTGTCAGAGCCGAGTACGAACGCCAAGGCTACACTGACATCACCGTAGCGGAGGATGGATCGCTCCGGATCCGTCTCACCCGCAATCAGCACAAGGCGCTCGTGGACGTCATGAGCAACCACACGGGCAAGGAACTCTCAGCGCACTTGGATTCAGCAGCTACCACCGGTGTCCGTGCCATCGAGCACGACGATGCCTTCCGTATCATCACCATCCGCGTGGATGAGAGCGTGTTCCCTCCGGATCGAGCTCATGTGACGAGCTGGAGCGTGGGTATCACGGCAGCCACATGGCAGGCGTACGCCGGTCACGAGGTGGATGTGAACGTGAGGCTCGTGGACTCGGAAGGTACGCTCCTCGAAGTCGTGTCGATCCCTGAGGACGCCCTCACGGAGTGACTCAGTGGGCGTTCTCCAGTGCGTACATGAGCGGCTCGTTGGTCTCGAGCTCCACCTCGACCGTCGACTTCCCCATGTGACCCGGATAGATGACCGTCTCGGGAGCGAGCTCCGTCCCGATCCTCACGAGCGAGTGCTGCATGGCTTCGGGGTCACCCAATGCGAAATCCGTACGACCCACAGTCCCCTTGAAGACGGTGTCACCGGTGAACGCCACGCCGTGCCCATGGACCACGATGCCGCCGGGCGTGTGTCCGGGAGTGTGGATCACGCCGAACGTCATGTCGCCTACCGTGAACTCCTCCCCATCGGCGAGAGCACGATCCGGTGCGGGGATGTCGGGATAGGTGTTCGTGAACCTGCCGAAACCCATGATCTCGTAGTCGTCCAGATGAGGCGCGTCCTTCTCGCCTATGTAGAAGGGCGCTCCAGTGGCCTCGACCAACTCCTGGACGGCTCCGACATGATCCCAATGGAAGTGGGTGCAGAGGATGATGTCGACCGGAGTGCCGTCGAGAGCCTTGAGGATCTTCGCGGCATCGGCGCCGGGATCGACGACCATGCAACCGCTACCGCCTGATGTGGCGCGAACGATGTAGCAGTTCTCCCTGAGCGGACCCGTTGGTACGGCCTTGACATCGACTTCCACTGTCACGTGAACCTCTTCCGACGCTATCGGTACGAACCCGTCTGATACCCGCCTTCACCGGGGAGTAGCCGTCGGGCGTCGAGGATGCCATCGATCCCGCGGACGCTTCTGAGGAGCTTCTCGAGGTCGTCGAGCTGGCCGATCTCGAAGAGGAAGCGCATCTCCACGATGCCGTCCTTACGCGTCTGCGACGAGACGGAGAGGATGTTCACGCCTGAATCCCCCATGATCATGGTGACGTCCTGGAGCATACGCATGCGGTCGAGCGCCTCGATGACGATCTCCACTTGGAACATGGCTGCATGATCGACGTCCCACTCGACGGGGATCATGCGGTTCTCATCCTTCTTGAGGTCGGCCACGTTAGGGCAGTCCGCTCGGTGGACGGAGACTCCCCGACCCCGGGTGATGAATCCCACGATCTCATCACCGGACACGGGATTGCAGCAGTGCGCGATACGCACGAGCATATCCACGTCCCCGCCGGAGACGATGACGCCGTTCGACGAGGAGCGGCGATCGGCTTCCTTGCGCGTCTCACGGGGAGCCCGCATGGGGATGTTGAGCGAGAGGAGCGCGCGCTTCTCGGCCTCCGTGGTGGAATCCCCCGTCCGATCCAGGATCCCCACGACCTTGTTTGTGACGAGGCGCGTGGACACCTTGTTGCTGCCGACAGCTACCAGCAGGTCATCAACCGTCTGATGGCTCATCTGATCGGCGACCTGATGGAGCGCCTTCGTGGTACGGGCGCTGGAGAACCCGAAACCGTGCTTGCGGAGCTCCTTGGTGAGGAGGTCGCGGCCTGTGGCCAGGTCATCCGAACGCGAGATCTTGGAGAAGTAGCTCCGGATCTTGGAGCGCGCGGACGGCGTGCGCACGATGTTCAACCAGTCGCGTGAGGGTGTCGAGTTGCGCTGCGTGAGGATCTCCACGCGGTCACCCATCTGCAGTTCGTACGTGAGCGGCACCACGGATCCGTTGATCTTGGCGCCTACGCAGTGGTGCCCTACCTCGGTGTGGATGGCGTACGCGAAGTCGATGGGCGTGGAGCCCTTCTTGAGAGGCATGACCTCACCCTTGGGAGTGAAGACGAAGACCTCGGACTCGTAGAGGTCGAAGCGCAGTTGGTTCAGGAACTCACGCGGGTTCGAGTCATCCTCCTCCTGCCACTCGAGCATGGATTTGATCCACGCCAGTTGCTGGTCGAGATGATCGGAGTCCGCCGAAGCCGGAGCACCCGTCTTGTAGCGCCAGTGCGCAGCGATTCCGTACTCGGCTATGTTATGCATCTCCTGCGTGCGGATCTGTATCTCGAACGGGCGGGCCGCCGGACCGATGACCGTCGTGTGCAACGAACGGTACATGTTGTTCTTGGGCATGGCGATGTAGTCCTTGAACCGCCCGGGCATGGGGTGCCAGAGCGAGTGGACGGATCCCAGTACCGCGTAGCAGTCCTTGATGTCCTCGGTGATCACACGGAGGGCTATGAGGTCGTAGATCTCGGAGAAGTCCTTGCCCTTGTTCTGCATCTTCATGTAGATGGAGTACAGATGCTTGGGGCGACCCGTGATCTTGAAGCCCTTCATGTCCACGCGCTCGAGTTCCTCGGTGAGGATGGCGATGGATTCCTCCAAGTACTTCTCGCGCGCCTCCCGGGAGTCGGAGACCATACGCGAGATCTGCTGATACCGCTGGGGTTCCAAGTAGAAGAACGCGAGGTCCTCGAGCTCCCACTTGATCGAACTCATCCCGAGGCGGTTAGCGAGCGGAGCGTAGACCTCCATCGTCTCGCGTGCTTTGAAGATGCGGCGATCCTCCTTGAGGGCCATGAGGGTCCTCATGTTGTGGAGCCGGTCAGCCAGCTTGATGATGATGACGCGGATGTCCTTGGACATGGCCAGGAACATCTTACGGAGGTTCTGGACCTGCTGGTCCGAGAGCGAATCGACCTCGATGTTGGTCAGCTTGGTGACGCCGTCCACGAGTTCCTCGACGGCCGAGCCGAAGAGTTCACGCACGTCGTCCGCGGTGGCATCCGTGTCCTCCACCGTATCGTGCAGGATTGCGGCGATGATCGTGTCGGCATCCATGCGCATGTTGGTGAGGATCGTGGCCACTTCCACCGGATGGTTGATGTACGGCTCACCCGACTTGCGCTTCTGATCGCCATGCTTGCGCTCGGCGTAACGGTACGCGTTCTTCACGCGCTCCACGTCAGCGGGCTCCAGGTAGGAGGCAGCGCGCTCGAAGAGGTTATCCACGCCGGACGCGATGGGCTCATCATGCAAGGATGGTGCTGTCTGCACGTTGTCCATGGTCCGCCTCCTCCCTACGGGATGATCGGCCGATCGAAACGTTCCTTGATGACCTCGGGCTCCGAACCCAGCACCCAATCCCTGAACGATTCGAACTGCTCCCGTTCGCGTAGTCCTTCAAGGTAGCCGATGGAACTCATCAAGTCCATCTTGCGCGGGTCATCCACGAGCGAGATCCGCCGCGCCGTCCCGTAACCGGTCGTGGTCAGGAATCCGAGCTCGCCGAAGATACCGATGCCCGTCGAGACACCTTTGTCATCGATGGACACCCCACGCTTCTGCGAGGACGCCATAGCGGCGAGGTCCGCGTTGCTGGTCGAGAAGAACGTACGGCCTTCGTCATCCGGCTCCTCGGTCTGTGCTGCCGTGCGCGCCAACTGCTTGAGCGACACGTAGAGCGCGGCGAGTGCGTCCCGAGATGGAGCCGATGAGGTCAGGATCCGCTCGTTGATGCGAGCGTCTCCCGCATCGAAGAGGACGTGGATCCACGCATCCTGACCGTCCCGTCCCGCACGCCCTGCCATCTGGTTGAACTCGACCAGGTCGAACGGCATGTGGTAGAGCACCACATGGCGGATATCGGGGATGTTCACGCCTTCGCCGAACGCGCTCGTGGAGATGATGCAGAGCAGCTGCCCTTCACGGAAGGCGCTCTCCACGCGAGCACGATCCTCACGGGTCATGCCTGCGTTGTAGAACGCGATCCGTTGCGAGAGACCGCGCACCCGTTTGCGGAGCATGCGTGCCAGCCTGACGGATTCGTCCCGTGAGTTCACGTAGACCACGGTCTTCTCGCCCGTGGCCACGAGGGATGTGAGACGAGCCTCCTTACGGGAGACGGTACGGCCGTCGTCGATGTGCAGGTTCGTACGTTGCGTGTCGTCGATGACGCGGTGGGTGATGCCGGCGCGCTCACCGATGGCATCAGCGATGGCCGTGGATGCGGTGGCCGTCACCGCGAGCACCGTAGGCTCACCCAGCGCTGCGCGGATCCGTGGCAGCTGCATGTACGCACCACGGTTGCCGGCATGAGCCGAGCCCGCGTGGTGGGCCTCGTCGATCACCAGGAAACCGATCCGGCCGGTAGCCGCGAAGCGGTCCGTGTGGATGGCGAGGAACTCGGGCGTGGTCAGGACGACGTCGTACTCACCGTTCGTGACCGCGTCGAAGATGCGGTCGCGCTCGGGCAGCGAAGTCTCGCCCGTGAGCACCGCTACGCTCAGGCCGACGCGTGCGAAGGTGTCCTCCAAGTGGAAGGACTGGTCGGAGACGAGCGCACGCAGTGGATAGATGAAGACGGAAGCGGCGCCCTTCAGGATGGCTTCGCGCGCGGCGTGCACGTGGAAGATGAGTGACTTACCACGGCCGGTGGCCATGACGGAGAGCGTGGACTCACCGCGCCCGAGCGCCTCGAGCGACTCGGCCTGCGACGGCAGGAACTCATGCTCCCCTATGAAGAGGCGGCGCAGTTCGTCGGTGAGCCGATCGGGCGGCAGTCCGGCGAGACGAGCTCTCTCGGCTGCGCCGTCGGTCTCGGAAACGGACGTCGAGCGCGTAGCCGACGACTCCCGATGCATGGTGATGTTGCATCCGAGCTCACGCTCTCCCCCACCGGTGACGGCGTCCACCGTCGCCCGGTACGCGAGCCCTCGATCCATGAGCGGAGCGAGCACCCGCGCGAGCCTTCTGTTCAGGAACCCGACCTGCTGACCGTCCGCACGCGACACGGCGATCGCATTCGGATCGTACGCGTTGGTCATGTCCCGTGAGACGACGAGCTCCTCGCCCTCTTCGAGCTGGGCGAGAAGGACCTGGCGCCCTTCGAACGTGACTCCGGCGAGCTTGGTGTGGAAACTCTCGGCATCGCCGATACCGGCGTACTCACCTTGGAAGAGGATCTCGTCGGCACGTTCGAAGAGATCGTCCACGAGTTCCGGCGCACCTGCTTCGAGTGCGTCCGATGAGGGGTCGAGCGCCTCATCCGGGATCAGGATGTCGCGGACGCGCAGCTTAGGACTCACACGGCCTTGCCACTCCTCGATGAACGCTTCGTAGACGAGGTCGGTCACACCTTCATGATCCACGAGCTTCTCGCCCTCAGGAGCGCGGAACATGATGGCACCGATGGCTTCGTCACCATCGGTAGCGGTGAAGCGGAAGTGGCTCCCATCAGCACCGACGAGCGAGCGGTTCTCGAGGAGCACGCCGCGCGAGAGCAGCATGGGAACGGGGTTGCCCTGCCCGAACGGACGCATGCCGTCGAGGGATGAGATGGCGTCGAGCGTGAGGTCTCCGAGGGGTACGACGGCGTCGATGGTGCCGGTGCTCTCGAACTCCTCGGGGTCGAGCGAGCCGTAGTACTCATCGAGGCGTGATCGCAGGACGTCCAAGTTGGCGGCGTCCAGCGTGAGGCCCACGGCTCCGGGGTGACCGCCGTAACGGATCAGGAGATCGGAGACCGATTCGAGGCTCTTGAAGAGATCGATGTCGCCGACGGAACGACCCGAACCGATCGCCACACCGTCGGAGATGGTGAAGACGAAGGACGGGACGTGATAGCTGTTCATGATGCGGGAAGCCACGATGCCGCGGACGCCTTCGTGCCAGCCTTCGTCGCCGACGACGATGACCTTCTCGCCATCGTAGGTCGCTTCGACCCGTGCCAGTGCCGCTGCTGCGAGTTGGGACTCGAGTTCGCGGCGCTCGATGTTCACGGTCTCGAGGCGGTCGGCGGCAGCTCGTGCCGACTCATGGTCATCTGCCATGAGGACTTCGAGTGCGAGGGACGGATCGGCCACTCTACCTGCTGCGTTGAGGCGAGGGATGAGCGAGTACGAAAGGCTGTCGGCCGTCACGTGCGCTAGGTCGCAGCGGATGCGCTGCGCCAGTGCGGAGATGCCTACGCGCGGTGAGGTGTGGATGCGATCGATACCGGCAGCTACGATGGCGCGGTTCTCAGGCGTCAGCATCATCATGTCGGAGACGGTGCCCAGTGCGGCCAGGTCGACGTAATCCCATTCGATCCGATGGTGACCGAGGAGCGCGCCCACGGCAGCGACCACCTTGAGGGCTACGCCGACCCCGGCGAGCTCACGTACGTCGCCTTCGTCGAGCAGTTTCGGGTCCACGACGGGGACGCCCTCGGGCACGAGGTCCGCCGGCTCATGATGGTCGGTGACCACTACGTCCACACCGGACGCCACGACGGCAGCCACATGCTCCTTAGCAGCGATGCCGTTGTCCACTGTGATCATGAGGTCGGGGACGCCGCTCTCGAACGCACGCTCGACGGCCTCCTTGGATATGCCGTAACCCTCACCGAACCGCACGGGGATGAACGGTCGCGCTACGCCACCGAAATCGCGGAGTGCCGTGGTCAGGAGCGTCGTGGCGGTGAGACCGTCCACGTCGAAGTCGCCGAACACGAGGATGCTCTCCCCTGCCCGGACCGCCTCGGCAATACGCTCAGCAGCGGCCTCCATGCCGGGGATGAGATACGGGTCCGTCCACTCGCGGTCGAGCGACGGATCCAGGAACCGCTCGATCTCATCGGGATCGGTGATCCCGCGGGATACGAGCAGGCGGGCGAGGAGTTTGGGCGCTCCCAGTTCGCGGGAGAGCTCATCCACCGTGCTCTCATCTATGGGTGTGATGGCCCAGCGGCCTAATCTGTCCTCGGATGCCATCTCATGAACCCGCTTCCGTGACAGCCGCTCGTTCATCGGCACGTTTCTGCTTCTTGGCCCATTCGGGCTCGCGCGTCTTCCAGAGCGCGTAGAGCGGCGTGGAGATACCGATGGACGAGTAAGCACCCAGGATCAGCCCGAGTGACATGGCGAACGCGAAGTCCTTCAACGTCTCCCCTCCGAAGAGGAACATGACGAGCACCGGGATGAACGACGTGAGCGACGTGTTGATGGAACGTACGAGCACCTGGTTGATGGACTTGTTCGCCACATCGAAGAAAGTGCGCTGCGTGCCTTCCGTCTCCCGTGCGTTCTCCAGGATCCGTCCGAACACGACCACCGTGTCGTAGAGCGAGTAACCCATGATCGTGAGCAACGCTGCGATGGTGTTGGGCGTGATCTCGCGCCCGAACAGCGCGTACACGCCGAAGACGATGATCAGGTCATGGAAGAGCGACGCGACCGCCGTGAGCGACATCTTGAACTCGAAGCGGATGCTGATGTAGACGATGATCAGACCGATGGAGACCACGAAGGCGAGAAGGGAGCTCTTGGTCACGTTCGCACCCCAGTCAGGACCGATAGTGGTGACCTGCACGCTCGACTCCGGTAGACCGACCGCTGCGGCTGCAGCATGCGCCTTAGCGGTGGCCTCGGCGGGATCGACCGTGCTCGTCCGCACGAGGAAGCCCGACCCTTGCTGTGATTCGGAGCTCTGGATGACCGCGCCCGTCTCGCCCGCTTCATCGAGCGCCGAGCGTAGCTGTTCCACGGTCACGTCACCGGTACCGATGAAGTCCATGGAGGTGCCACCTTGGAACTCGATTCCGAAGGTCAGACCGCGCATGATGAGCGCTGCGATGGAGATGGCTATGAGCACCGCTGAGATCGCGAACATGATCCTGCGGTTCTCGATGAACGGGATGGAGGTGTTCCGGATATCACGCATCGATGACACCCCTCTCCACCTTGCTCGCATGGCCCAAGGCGAGATCACCTGAGATCCCCCAGAAGCGCGGTGACTTCTGGAACACCTGGTGCGCCAGGAGCCTCATGGCCGGCAGCATGAAGATGAACATCGTGATGATGTCCACGATGATGCCCAGCGCGAGCGTCAGGCCGAAGCCCTTGACCGGGCCGACCGCTATGAGGAAGAGTGCGATGGCCGAGACGAGGGCTACGACATCGGCGTCTATCGAGGTGCGGATGCCATGCTGTACACCCGTGAGGGATGCGGCTCTGACGGAGCGCCCTTGGGAGATCTCCTCCTTGAAGCGCTCGAGCACCAGGATGGAGGAGTCGGCCGCCATACCTATGGTGAGCACGATCCCTGCGATGCCCGGCAACGACAACGCGAAGACTCCGAGCTGTGAGAGCCCTGCCAGGACCCCCAGATACATGATCGCGAACACGACGAGCGAGCCCACGGTCAACAAGCCGAGTCCGCGGTAGAAGACGAGCAGGTAGACCGAGACGATGGCGAATCCTATGAGGATCGCACCGAGGCCTTGCGTGAGGGATTCCTGTCCCAACGTGGGGCCCACGACGCGCGAATCGGAGAAGGACAGCGTGACCGGGAGCGAACCCGAGTCGAGCACCGTCTTCATGGTCTGCGCATCCTGGAGCGTGTACCTACCGGTGATGGCCACACGACCGTCAGGGATCTCGCTCTGGACGGCGGGAGCGGAATTCACGACTCCGTCGAGCACGATGGCGATCTGCCCCCTGAACGGAGCGAGCGCACGTGAGACCTCTGCGAACCGGGCGGCGCCTTCACTGTCCAATCTCAGGTTGACCGAGAAGTTCGGGCTTCCTTCGGACTCGGGGCCTACCGTTATCCCTTCGATGGAGTCACCCGTCATGAACGCCGTGTACGTTCCTTGCGTGAGCTGCACGCCCTCCTCGCCCATCATGAGCGCCTGGACCGCTTGCTGGTCCTGGATATCCAAGAGGTTCACGAACTCGAGGAAGCCGGTCCGGCCCACCGTGTCTATGGCCTGCTGAGGGTCGGTCGCGCCGGGGATCTGCACGAGGATGGATGCGTCACCTTGCTTCTGGACGGTCGCCTCACTGGCGCCGAGCGAGTTCACGCGCTGGGTCACGATGGCTGTTGCGGTATCCATCTCCTCAGCGGTGATCGGTTCGTCGTTGGGCTTGCTCGCCGTCATCACGACGGAAACGCCACCTTGCAGATCGAGCCCTTGTGTGATGCGCTCACCGAGCGGCGTGGATACGAGCAGCGACAGTATCAGGATGAGCACGAGCGCGCCCAGTGTGATGCTGTTCTTCCTGACTCCTTCGGCGATCCGAGCGTCCTTCTTCTTCGACCGCGAGGACGACCCCTTCCACGAGGAGAGCCCTCCTTCGTCATCCCGATTCCGGCGCTTGCGCGAACCGGAAGGGTCCTTCCTATCGGATCTGGCCATGAGCCTCGTTCCCTCGTGAGCATCGAGTCGTATGATGTGCTCGATAGATTATATACGGACATACGACGAGCGGTTCCTACCCACTCGAGGAGCATGGTACTATCCGACGTTCTCGAGGAGGTCACGGATGGACGATAGGGCGAGAAGGACGAGCGGCACGATGACCGCGGGAAGGGTGACCCGGATTTCCTTGGTGGTCACACTCGTCTCCTGGATCGGCCTCTGGGCGCTCACCGTCATCCTCCCGAAGTCCGGTCTCCAACTCCGAGAGCTGTCGGTCATCACCCTCCTCGGGTTCATCGGCGTGAGTCTCCTCGTCTTCCAGCTGGCTCTCGCGTTCTCAGGAACCGATGTACTGGCCAAGAGCGATCTGGCCGAAGGTGCCCGCCGCGCCATCGTGGCCCTCACGATCACCCTCATGATCATCGTCGACCTCGTGTTCCTGCTGTTCGCCGCAGGTATGGCTTTCAGCTACATGGAGGAGACCGGTCACTCCACGAAAGACGATCGCGGCCGCCATATCATCGAGCTGAGTACCGGCTTCCTGGATCCGTACTACGAGTACTACGAAGCGTACGGACCGTTCATCAGGAGTGATGAGTCGGTCCACGGATCACCTCATCGGCTTTTCACCGATGAGACGGATACGGGAACGCGGATCGAAGAGCCGGAGCGGGTTCCCGAGGCGGGACCTGAGACGCCGATCGAGCAGGACGTTCCCACGGTCATCCCCGACCCTGTCGAGTCGCCGGACGAGGTCCCGACCGGTCAGCCCTACTACTCCACGTTCCTGGATGCATCCATGGGATTCCGCATGTACTCGAGCGCGACGGCGAGCACGTTACAGCGCACGACGGATGCCGGTGCCACATGGGAGACCGTAGGCTATCCGGCTGTCGGGGACGATGAAGCATGCCGGTTCGTCCATGGGATCGTGAGACTCGAGGATGGGACACTGCACGCTACGGTGGGCTACCCCTCGTGGATCGAAGCCGAGACGACCGTCACCTCCGTCTCGTTCGATGATGGACTCACCTGGACGAGGGACTGAGCGGAGTCGGAGGCCGGATCAGCGACCGATCTCCCAGAAGACGATAGCCGCCATCGCGGCTACGTTGAGTGAATCCACCGAGCGCGCCATGGGGATGCAGATCGTGAGATCGGCCGAACCCACCAGCTCATCGCTCGATCCCTCCCCTTCCGTCCCGAACACGACCGCCAGGCGTTCGGCATCCAGCACGCGCGGGTCATCCGGTGCCATCGCATCATCGGTCAGGTCCGTTGCCGCCGTCCTCAGACCGAAGCTGCGGAGCCACTCCATCCCGCCCGATTCCCACTCCTGCTGGGTCCCTTCGAACCTCACCCAGGGGATGAGAAGCGCTGTTCCCATGGACACCCTGATGGTCCTCCTGATGAGCGGGTCGGCGCAGGTGGGCGAGAGTACCACCGCATCGATCCCGAGCGCTGCTGCGGAGCGGAGGAGTGCACCCACGTTCGTGGCATCGGTGAGCGCATCCAGTACGGCGACCCGTCGTGCCTCACCCAACACCTCTTCGGGCGATAAGGGCGCAGGCCTCCTGAAGGCCGCGAGCTCTCCCCGCGTCACAGCGAAGCCGGCGATGGTCTCGAGGATCCCGTCGTCCACGATGAGCAGCGGGACCTCTTCCGGCACGTCGGCGTAAGCCTGCGTGGCCTGTGTCACGCGGGACGCGGGCGTCACGAGGGAGAGCGGCTCGTAACCCGCATCGAGCGCGAGACGGATCACCTTCGTGGACTCGGCTATGAAGACGCCCTCAGCGGGATCGCGCTTGCTCCGGAGCTCGTGCTCCGTGAGTCGTGCGTACACGTCCAACCGGGGATCGAGAGAATCGGTGACCTTCTCGCCCGTACGGGCAGCTCGGTCATCCATCAGTAATCCTGAGCGGAGGGAGACGCGAGCCAATCGGCGAGGAACTCGCCGTACGAGCCGGCGAGGACCGCTTCTCGTGCGCGTCGCATGAGGTCTATGAGGAAGTGGAGATTATGGATGGAGAGAAGGGTGCCGCCCAGCATCTCGTTGCGTCTGACCAGGTGGTGTACGTAGGCGCGCGTGTAGCTCGTGCACGCGGCGCACGTGCACGTGGGATCGATGGGCGTGAAATCCTCCTGGAAGCGTGCGTTCTTGAGGTTGAGCCTTCCTTCGGACGAGAAGGCCGTTCCCATCCGCGCGGTGCGCGTGGGGAGGACGCAGTCGAACATGTCGATCCCGGCGGCGACGGCACGCACCATGGTGGTTGGGTTGCCCACGCCCATGAGGTAGCGGGGTTTCTCGTGCGGCATGACGTCACGGAGCAGCGGTGTGAGGGACTCGAACATGACCTCATGAGGCTCACCTACCGAGTAGCCTCCGATCCCGTAGCCCGGGAAGCCCCCGATGGCCTCGAGTGATTCGAGCGATCGCGTACGCAAGCCGAGGTCCATGCCGCCTTGGACGATGCCGAAGAGCGCCTGATCCTCCCGAGTATGCGACGCACGGCAGCGTTCCGCCCATGCGGTGGAGAGCTCCACGGCACGCTCCACGAACTCGGGAGGTGAAGGGTATGCCGGGCACTGATCGAGCTGCATGACGATATCAGCACCGAGCGCCTGCTGGATCTCCATGTTGCGCTCGGGCGTCCAGAAGTACGTACCACCGCCGTATTCGGGGATGGCCGTGAACTCGACCCCGTCGTCATGCAGCGTCATCCGATCCTGCATGGAGAAGACCTGGAACCCTCCGGAATCGGTCAGGATCGGTCCGTCCCAGTTCATGAAGGAATGAAGGCCTCCCGCTTTGCGCACGATGTCCTCACCCGGCCTGAGCGAGAGATGGTACGTGTTGGCGAGAACGACCTGCGCGCCCATATCCCTGAGCGAGTCCGGCAACACACCCTTGACGGTTCCACGGGTACCGACCGGCATGAACACAGGCGTGCGGATGGGACCGTGCGCCGTCAGGAACGTGGTGGCACGCGCTTGAGTCGTGGTGTCGGTGGCTTCCACCGTGAGATCGAACAACGCCATCTGGGATGACTCCTTATCGTATGAACATCGCATCGCCGAACGAGAGCATCCGGTATCTCTCGCGTACGGCTTCTTCGTACGCCGCCATGATGTTCTCGCGCCCCGCGAACGCCGACACGAGCATCATGAGCGTGGACCTCGGTACGTGGAAATTGGTGATCATGGCATCCACCACATGGAATTCGGCTCCCGGCACGAGGAAGAGCGAGGTCTTCTCGTCCTCCCGTGACGTGATGCGACCGAGCTCCGGATCGAACGCACTCTCCAGCGACCGGACCGACGTCGTCCCGACCGCTATCACGCGCCCGCCCCGCTGCTTCGCGGAGGTGACGGCATCGACGACCGCAGGAGACACCGTGTACGTCTCCGTATGGATGACATGATCGCGCGGATCCTCCTCCTCCACGATCCGGAAGGTATCCACTCCCACGCTCAGGTCGACCGTGGCGAATCCGATGTCGCGTCGCTCCAGCTGGGCGAGAAGGTCAGGCGTGAAATGCAATCCCGCAGTGGGAGCTGCAGCAGAGGACTCCCGCGCCGAGAAGACGGTCTGGTAGAGCTCGGGATCTCCGTCGTAGTCCGTGATGTAGGGCGGGAGCGGTACCGCACCTACGCGATGGATAGCGTCGTCGAGTGAGCCCGATACCGGCGTGAATCGGACGAGGCGTGAACCCTTACCCTCGCCGAAATCCACGATCTCAGCGGTGAGTTCGACATCGTCACCAGCATCTCCACCTGCCGTGAACTCCACGAGGGCTCCCGTCTTGAGTCTCCGTCCGGGACGGACGAGGCACTCCCATGTGCGCCCCGTGGGGTCGACTGCGAGAACGGGCTTCAGGAGGAAGACCTCAGCTTCGCCTCCGGTCACGGCCTTGCGGCCGATGAGACGGGCAGGGCGTACCCTGGTCTCGTTGGCCACGAGCAGGTCACCGGGCTGGAGGTAGTCCACTATATCGCGGAAGATCCGGTGCTCAACAGCTCCTGTCCTCCGATCCAAGACGAGCAACCGGCACGCATCCCGAGGCTCCATGGGACTCTGCGCGATGAGCTCATCCGGCAATGCGTAGTCGAAATCCGATGTCCTCACGAGCGGACGCTCCCTGATGCGGCACCGCGCCTCTCCATCCGCGCCACCAGTTTCTGCTGCTTGCGTTCATCGCGGAAGCGGGCGCGGTCCATGACCGATCGGGCTGCTGAATACCTGCAACCGCATGAGTTCTGACGGTAGAGTCCATCCTCGCGTGAGATACGCGTAGCCTCCTCGTACCACGGACGCAGATCCAGATCGAGCACGTCGACGTCCGCGTGTGACCCGGCGTTCCGAAGCGTGAGCGAGATGCCTTCGGTGTCCTGATACGGGGAGACGGACAGCGTGGTGGAGAGTGCCGCGTCCTTCTCGCCCGCTATACGAGCTGCTTCCTCGAACCGCACGGCGTAGCACGCACGGCATCGGCGGTCATCGGACATCCCGAGGGGCGCGACGGAGCGCTCCCAGATCGCGGGATCCATGTCCACCTGGATCACTTCGACACCCTGAGCGGCCATGGCATCGGCGAGGGTCTCAGCGCGCTTGATCCGTTCGGCTCGAGGCTGGATATTCGGGTTGATATTAGCGATAGTGACATCATGGCCTGCTGCCGTGAGCAGGCGCACCGGTTCCAGAGAACACGGACCACAACACGCATGTAAGAGCAGCCGCATGACGCCTCCTTCCGCTACGGTCGGTAAGTGTAGCACCCTGCGCGCTCGGCCTGCACGACTGGAGGCACGTTGTCCCACGATAGCCACAGAGTTCCCGAGGTCACTCCCTCGGCGGTGTCACCCGGTGATGCGAGGACCGGGATCCTCTTCGCCATCCTCTGCTACCTCTTCTGGGGCATGCTTCCGCTGTTCTGGAAACTGCTGGATGACGTAGGCGCGGTGGAGATCGTCTTCCATCGGATGTTCTGGGCGTTCGTCTTCATGGCCGTCGTGGCTACCGTGAAGCGCATCCCTGTTCTGGGATTGCTGCGTGATAGAAGGGTGCTCGCGTATCTGGTGCCGGCGAGCATCATCGTCTCGTTCAACTGGGGTCTCTACATCTACGCCGTCATCACCGATCACGTGGTGGAAGCAAGTCTCGGCTACTACATCAATCCGCTGTTCACGATCCTACTCGGCGTCATCGTGTTGCATGAACGCCTCACGCGGGTACAGCTCATCTCCAC
>CAYVBA010000007.1:0-21710 GCA_964448475.1 uncultured Coriobacteriales bacterium | reverse complement strand
CACGCAGCCAACCTGGCACCACTCACGCTGATCGGATTCGTCCAGTACTTCTCGCCCACCGTCTCGCTCATCCTGGGAGTCGTCGTCTTCGGAGAGCCGTTTACCACCGCCCACGTGGTCTGCTTCTCCTTCATCTGGGCAGGCATCGTCCTCACGGCCGCCGAGGCGTTCCTCACCGCCCGAGCGCACCGCGCACACCGCTCACCCCGGTCCTGACATGAAGCACTCCTACGGTGACCTGGAGATAACGCATAGGTCCGAACTCGCCTCGACGGGCGAGAAGAACCGCGGTATCGCGTACGCGGCCGCTGGATTCACGCTCTGGGGCATCCTGCCGCTCTACTGGAAGTTGCTCGACCACATAGACCCGCTGGAGATCTTCCTGCATCGCATGGTGTGGGCGTGTCTCTTCATGCTGATCGTGGCACGGGCGCTCCGGATCGAGGTACGGCCCCTGCTCACCGACAAACGTCGTCTGCTCTATCTGATCCCGGCGGGACTCGCCATCTCCAGCAGTTGGGGTCTCTACATCTGGGCGGTCGTGAACGAGCAGGTGGTGGAAGCCAGTCTTGGCTACTTCATCCAGCCGCTCTTCATGGTGGCCGGAGGGATCCTCTTCTTCGGAGAACGCCTCACCCGCATGCAGATGGCGGCTCTCGCCCTGGCCGTCATCGGCGTCGTCTACTTCACCATGGATATCGGGAGCTTCCCACTCGTGGCGATCGTGCTGGCGCTGCAGTTCACCGTCTACTCGTTCATCAAGAAACGCGCAGGTTATGACTCCGTGGAGGCGATGGTGGTCGAGACGACCGTGCTCGTCGTCCCCGCGGTGATCGGCATCGTGATCATGACGGCTCTCACGGAGACGTCGTTCCTCGCGGACGTACGCTCCCCCGCGTCCTTGATGGACACGAGCCTCCTCATGTTCGGCGGCGTGCTCACCGTCATCCCGCTCCTGCTGCTCGCGCGCGGGATGAATCTGGCACCTCTCTCGGTGGTAGGATTCCTGAGCTACCTCGAGCCCACATTCACCCTGATCATCGGCGTATTCGTATTCCACGAGACCTTCTCGCCGGCCCACCTCGTCTGCTTCGGACTCATCTGGGCAGGCATCGGCCTCATCCTCATGGAAGGTGTGTTGAACCGCTGGTTCACGCGGAGAGCTGCTCGTAGAACGTGACGCCACGCGACGTGTCCTCCGCATGCGTGATGCGGGGATCGGTAGCCATGACCCAGAGGTAGTAGAGGTCACCTGCGCAGCCCGAGGTATGCAGCACGAAGGCGAGAAGGGCGGCCGTCCTGAATCCCGGGACGAGACTCGAGGCGATGAGCGCGAGGGAGATGAGCACGAACGGCGCGGCCACGATGACTGCGTAGCTCATCTTGGGGTAGACCTGGCCTTCCGCTGACGCGAAGATCATGCCGTTGGAGAATCCGAAGGTGATCGGCGTTCCCGGAGGACTCAGCAGTCTGAAGAAGAGACCATGGATGAGCTCGTGGACGACCAGAAGCACCATGGTCAGGGCGATACCGCCGATGATGCCCATCATGGTGGGCTCCATCGTCAACGCAGGGATGGTCATGAAGGCCACGACCAGGATGAGGATGAGCACGGCGGGGATCACGACGGATGCGATGACGATCCGCTTGCGGTCCACGGTCTCCTCCATGAGGTCCAGATCCCTGATCTCGCGCATCTCACCTCCTCGGACGGTGACGGCATACGATTCGTGATGATACCCTAAGGACTCGTATCGGAGAGGAGCCTCATGCACACCACGGACCACGACCATCACGAGAATCCACGCCCGCGGTTCCCACAGCGCGCCGTCATCACGGCAGGCATGCCCTACGGCAACAAGGGACTGCATTTCGGGCACGTGGGTGGTGTGTTCGTTCCCGCTGACTTCTTCGCGCGCTTCCTGAGAGACCGCCTCGGTGCTGAGAACGTCCTCTTCGTATCAGGAACCGACTGTTACGGCTCCCCCATCGTGGAGGGACACCGGCAAGCGGTGGAAGCCGGCTCCACCGATACCATCGAGCAGTACGTCGGCCGCTTCCACACCGCTCAGAAGGAGACGCTCGGCGCGTACGATATCTCGCTGGACATCTATGACGGTTCAGGAATAGAGCCAGCACGTTCGCATCACTTCTCACTCTCCGACACCGTGCTGCGCCGCCTCCATGAGAACGGTGAGCTCCACATCCGGACGAGCAAACAGTTCTACGACACCGAAGCAGATGTATATCTCAACGGCCGCCAGGTCCTAGGACGCTGTCCCGTTCAAGGTTGCAAATCCGAGAAGGCCTACGCTGACGAATGTGACCTTGGCCATCAATTCGAGCCTGAGGATCTCATAGCCCCCGTCTCCACCATCAGCGGCACAAGGCCTGAGATGCGCGAAGTGGCCAACTGGTATCTCGATCTGCCCGGGCATGCAGCTGACGTACGAGCGTACGTGGATGAGCTCGAAGCCGATCCACATGTACGTCCCGTGGTCACCAAGACGATCTCCGAGTTCCTGGTGCCCCCTGTGATCTTCATCAAGAAGGACCTGCTCGATGCGTACGAGGGTATCGCGGCCGATCTTCCCGACCATACGTACCGTCCTGTCGAGAAGGGCAAGCATTCCTTCGAGATCGAGTTCCCCGACTTCGCATCCCGTGACGCAGCACGCCTCATCCTGGGCGAGGCCGGTATCCAGTTCCGCACCGGGAAGACCCTCGTCCCCTTCCGCCTCACAGGGAACGTGGAGTGGGGCGTTCCCGCACCCGAGCTCCCCGGCATGGACGAGCCGCTCACCATCTGGGTCTGGCCCGAATCCCTCTGGGCACCCATCTCGTTCACGGCGACAGCGCTCACCGCATCCGATCCCGGCAGGTACGCGACCACCGATACCCTCGCGTGGTGGCGTGGTGGTGACGCTCACGTCTACCAGTTCATCGGGCAGGACAACCTGTACTTCTACGGTGTGGCGCAGCCCGCGCTCTTCGCAGCGCTGGACATGGGTCTCGAGCAGACCACGCTCATCGCCAACCACCACATCCTCTTCCTGGACAAGAAGGCCAGTTCATCCGGTGAGGTCAAGCCTCCCATGGCCGATGAGCTCCTCGAGCATTACACGGCCGAACAGCTCCGCGCGCATTGGCTGGCATTGGGACTCGGCGTCAAGAGCGTGGGCTTCAAGCCCAAGCCGTACGACCCGACAGCGCCTGAGAACATGCCCGATCCCGCCTTGAAGGAGAGCGCGCTCCTCACCAACATCTTCAATCGCGTTGCGCGCTCGTTCTTCTACAGCTCGGAGAACTACACCGATTCGCGCATCCCAGCAGGTGCGGCTTCGGATGACGTCCTCGCCGAGGCGGAACGCACGATACTCGCCTACGAGGACCTCGCCGCGCGCTTCGAGTTCCACTCCGTCATCAACCTCATGGACGAGTACCTCAGGAACGCCAACAAGCTTTGGTCATCGGCTTCCAAGGCAGCACGCGACGCTGAGGACGACGCCGCTATGCACGCAGCGCTCCGCGACCTCTTCCACGAGCTCCGTGTGGCTACCGTCCTCATGCACCCCGTAGCGCCTCGCGGTACCGAGAAGATCGCAGCCGCCCTGCGGTTCGACGAACGTTTCTTCTCATGGGATCACATCTTCCGCGATGCCGACGACCTTCTCGCCCAGTTCGACGAAGCCCCCGGTGCGCATGAGGTGGACGTGCTGCCTCCTCGCACGGATTTCTTCGAGCAGCATCCCTCTCAGATCTGAGGGGTCTCCCGACGCACGCGCACGATGTGTCGGACGAGAAGATAGGTCGCCATCCAGACGGCAGCGAACCCCGGATGTCCCAGGTAGATGACGCCGAGGACGACGAGGAGCATGATCGTGCTCCGATCGGGTCGGCGGGCGAGCCATGCTTCCTGCAGATCGCCTGCGAGGGTGCGCAGACCCAGTACGACCACCATCACGAACGAGGTGAAGGCGATGGTCGGCGCGTCCGGCCCTCCGAGGCCGAGCGGCACCGTCACGCTCCCGAGCACGATGAGCGCAGCGCTGAGCCCGAGTGCGAGCCGCTCCTGCGCGAGGGTGAGGTGATAGCTGTCGTCTTCGTCTCCGCCGCACCGCGACGGTCCGTAGGAGCTTCAGGATCTTCCCACGTGTAAGCTCTCCATCATCTCAGTGCCATCCGGAGTCGCTCCCGTACGAGCGACCGCAGGGGCACCCAGCATGAGCCGCATGCCGTTGAGGATCACGATCACGGCGATGCCCGTATCAGCGAAGACGGCCATCCACATGTCGGCCAGACCCACGATCGCGAGCGCCATCACGACGAGCTTCGCGCCGAGTGCGAGCGCGATGTTCTGTCTCACCACAAGCATGGCGGATCGTGAGAGTCCGAAGAACCGAGGCAGCGCCCTGAGGTCATCCCGCATGAGAGCGACATCCGCCACCTCGAGCGCCGTGTCACTCCCCGCGGATCCCATGGCGATCCCCACATCCGCAGCAGCGAGCGCAGGGGCATCGTTGATACCGTCTCCCACCATCGCGACCGTTGCGCCGTCTGCACGCAGACTCTCGATCACCCTCGTCTTATCCGCAGGCAGAAGCGATGCTTCATAGGTCCCCACACCGGCATCTGCAGCGATGCGCTGCGCGACCGGTTCACCATCCCCCGTGAGCATGACGACATGCATGCCATGCGCTCCCGTGGAGAGCTCCTCGACCGCGTCACCCGCTTCCTGACGGATCGCATCAGCCAGGGCGAGAAGCCCGAGCACACGGGATCCGGAGCTGAGCGCCACGACCGTCTCACCTCGGGCTGACAAGAGCTCGACTGCCTCGGAGAGCGGCTCGCCGTGAACTCGTCCCAGCCTGTACGGCTCACCCTCCACGAAGCCTTCCACTCCGAAGCCAGGAGTCTCCACGACGTCCGTAGCCGAAGGAATCTTCAGCCCCGAGTCTTCGGCGTGAACCTCGATGGCGCGTGCGAGCGGGTGCGTGGACGAGGCTTCGAGTGCTGCCGCGAGAGCGAGGATCCGATCGGCCGAATACCCTTCGGATCCCTCGATCCGCGTCACCACGGGCTCACCTCCCGTCAGCGTGCCCGTCTTATCCAGTGCCACTGTATCCACCTGTGCCCCGAGCTCGAGGAAGGCTCCCCCTTTGATGAGGATGCCTTCACGAGCGGCCCGGGTGATGGCGGAGACGAACGTGACGGGAGTCGAGATGACGAGCGCGCATGGGCATGCGATCACGAGGAGCGTCAGTGCTCGGTAGACCCAGGAACCGAGAGGGGCCGCCGTGACGGGACTGAGTGCTGAGATGAGCGCTGGTACGACGATGATCGCTACGGCGATCCCGACCACGATCGGGGTGTACACGGCAGCGAACCGATCGATGAACGCCTCGTGAGGGGCTTTGCGATCCTGCGCTTCCTGTACGAGGTGCACGATCCGCGCCAACATGGAGTCGTCTTCGGTCGCTGTGGTCTCGACCCTGATGGGGCTTCCCGTCACGAGGGAGCCCGCGTAGACGGCTTCTCCTGCGATGCGCTCCACGGGAAGCGACTCTCCTGTGATGGGTGCTTCATCCACGATCGCAGTGGACCCGATCACGACGCCGTCGAGCGGTATGCGCTCCCCCACCCGTACGGTTATGAGGCTGCCTATCCCCACATCTGGAAGTGGCACATCCTTCTCGCCCCCGGGAGTGATGACACGAGCCTCGGGCGGCGTCAACGACATGAGGTCGCGTATGGAGCCGCGGGTGCGCGCGAGGGAAAGAGCTTGCAGGTATTCGCCCACGCCATTCAGGAAGATGACGACTGCGGCCTCGGCGAACTCACCGAGCGCGATCGCTCCGAGGACCGCTATAAGCATGAGGATGTTCATGTCCACGCGTCGTGCTCGCACGGCACCCGCGATGCCGCCGGAGATGATGGCGAGACCGGAGAATGCCGCCACGATATAAGGAAGCGAACGCATGACCTGGGTGCCAGGCGTGTCGTTCACGACGAGCCCGATCACGAAGCCGAGCAGGATCAGGATCCCCGATATCCAGAGGAGTGCTGTCCGTTGACTATCGGACGGGCCGGTGAACGCATCTGAGCCGACCTCGGCTCCCGGTCCGCAGCCTCAACCGCCGCTCGGGGAGATATCAGGTGTGCGAGGCATGCTGGATCCCTTGCTCCAGGAGGGAACGTACATGATCATCCACGAGTGAGTAGACCGCGCGCTGTCCATCACGGCGCGACGTGACCAGATGTCGCTCACGGAGCAACCGCAACTGATGCGAGATGGCTGATTGGCTCACGCCGCATATCTCCTGTAGATCGCAGACGCAGAGCTCGGATGTGGCGAGCGACGCCAGAATCCGGAACCGCGTGCTGTCGGCGAGTGCACCGAAGATCCGCGTGGTCCGCTCCACGAGCTCGTCATCCGCGAGCATCTCCCGAGCACGCTCGATGGCAGCTTCATCCGTCACATAACCTGTGCAGGTCTCTGCTGATTCCGGCGATATCGACATGCATCCTCCTGATCTATGAGTATGTGCTCATACATTCATAACCCACCGTGGCACCGAGCGCAACGCACCCGACCCCATAACGGTTAGACTGGATCGACGCCCGAACCCACAGGAGGACCGCTTCCGCATGGATACGACCACGCTCTCGCTCTGGCCGCCTTCGTTCCGAGGAGCCATCTTCGACTTCGATGGCACCCTCGTGGACTCCGTCACCGTCTGGCGTCGTCTTGATGAGGAGTTCTTGGCCCGCCGTGGTCTCGCCTTGGAAGCTGACCACTCCGAACATCTCTCCACCATAGGTTTCGAAGAGGCTGCGTTCTTCATGATCGAGAAATACGGACTCGAGGAGACACCGCAGGAGATCTACGACGAATGGAACGAGATGGCCATCCGTCTCTACGCGACCGAGGTCCGGCTTCGTCCAGGTGCGTACGAGTACATCTCGGATCTGAGAGCCCTGGGCATCCCGTGCTCCGTAGCCACCGCCAACGCACGGAGCGTGCTCGAAGCCACGATCGAGCATCTGAAGCTCGATGAACTCTTCGACGCATTCACCTTCGTCTCCGAAGTCACTCGCCCCAAGAGCTTCCCCGATATCTACGAGCTCGCTGCTCGGAGGATCAGGCAGCCGGCTGAGCGATGCGTGGTCTTCGAGGACCTCGATCTGGGCATCCGAGCTGCTTCATCCGCCGGCATGTGGACGGTGGGGATGATCACAGGGGATCGGAGTCAGGACATCGCATCCGTCGTGGCCTCAGCCGATATCAGCCTCTCCTCCTTCAGCGGACTCTCGAGGCAATCCATCTCGGACTCGATTAATTAACATATCCGTTACCGTCATTACCCTGCGGTTTAACGATGCTCTGGAATACTCGTCTTCTGATGGGTCCTCTGGAAGGAGCACTGTGGTAATCGCGATGCCTCATGCGGTCATATTCGATATGGATGGTCTTCTCTTCGACACCGAGAGGATCGGCCTCATAGCGTGGCATGAAGCAGCGCGCGCCATAGGCCGGACCTTCGATGACGACATGCTCTTCGAAGGCATCGGACGTCCCGACACCTATATGGAATCCCTCATCCGCTCCCACGTCGATCCGCACATCGACTTCGAGGGTCTCTACGCGGTGCATGACCGCATCTTCCGGGAGATCGTGGAGCGCGAGGGTATCCCCGTGAAGCTGGGCGTCTACAAGCTCATCGACTTCCTCTCACGACACGACGTCGTCCGCGCACTCGCCACCTCGTCCGACTCTTCGCGCACGGCGTTCCTTCTCGCCCAAGCGGGGCTCGAGGATGCGTTCGATGAGATCGTCACGGTGGATATGGTAGAGCGTGGTAAGCCTGCGCCCGATCTCTTCCTCGAGGCGTGCCGCCTCCTGGAGGTAGCGCCTTCGAAAGCACTCGTTCTCGAGGACTCCGCAGCAGGGATCACAGCGGCCCACGCTGGCGGTATCCCGTCCATCTGGGTGCCCGATCTCAAGGCCATCCCGGCTGACGTGCAGATGCTCGCGAGTGCCACCATCGATTCGCTCGAGGAGCTCCGCAAGGTACTCTCGCGGAGTCTGGTAGCCACACCTTCATAAGCTCTCCTCCCCTCCTGATACAATCAGGAGAATCGCATGGGAGGAGACTCGAACATGACAGTAGCCATCTTGACCGATAGCACGTCGGACCTCAGCGCTGCGCGCCTCGAGGAACTCAGCGTGACCATGATCCCGCTCACCATCACCGTCGGTGGCGAGGAGTATGTGGACCAGATAGGACTCTCCTCACAGGAGTTCTACGCCAAGATGGAAGATGCTGAAGAGCTTCCCAAATCATCCATGCCGACCCCCGGCGCGTTCATCGAGGCGTACGAGGCGGCACTCGCTTCGGGCCATGATGAGGTCGTGGCCATCTTCATCAGCAGCGCACTCTCCGGAACGTACGAAGTGGCTCGGAACGCAGCCGAGCAGGTCGAAGGCAAGATCCGTGTGGTCGACTCGCTCAACACGACCATGACGCTCGGGTTGCTCGTGGAGCGGGCATGCCGCAAGCGGGATGAAGGCCTCGACGCGGATGCCATCGCGGACGATATCGAGTCCGTCCGCACACAAGCAACCGTCTTCTTCACCCCTCTGACGCTGGAGAATCTCGTGAAAGGCGGCCGGGCTTCCCGCCTGAGCGCCTTCGCCGCTCACCTCATCAACATCAAACTCATCATCAGCGTGGACGATGACGGCAAAGCCTTCATGTTCAAGAAGGTGCGCGGGATCAAGCGCGCGATGAAAGCGATCGTCGAATCGGTCCATGAGGCGGTCGAGAAGAACGGGAAGCACACCTTCAGCCTGCTGAGCGTCAACAACGATGAGATGGCCGAGGATCTGAAACGGATGCTCATCGAGAGCGGCATAGAGATCACCGATCCCGAGCTCGTGAATCCCGGCGCTGTCATCAGCACGCATGTGGGGCTCGGAGCATTCGGTGTGGCGATCTGTCCTGAGTGAGGTCCGGACGATCCGTTCGAGAGCTCCGCTCTCGTCATAACTCAACAAAAAAGAGGCGGTCTTGCGACCGCCTCTCCGATTTAGTACAAGCTACTGTGTCTACGACTTAGAGCTTGCTGACGTTGCTCGCCTGGAGCTTGCCATTCTGACCGGTGGTGACTTCGAACTGGACAGGGGTGCCCTCGTCGAGGGTCTTGAAACCGTCCATCTTGATCTCAGAGAAGTGGACGAACAGGTCGTCGCCATCCTCACGAGAGATGAACCCGTAACCCTTGTCGGGGTTGAACCACTTAACTGTACCTTCTGCCATGTCTTGCCTTTCTTTCTGCCCACCTGGGCAACTACATACGGCGCGCTGTCCAACCAAGTACTAACGCGTCGCGGACACATGCGGCTTCTGACCGCTTGAACAGATTACCCATTACCTGGGAATTTAGCAAGGCTACTCCGTTATGAAGAGTTTTTTGTGTTTCGCCTCCACATCATCAACGCGAGCGAGCATGGCTTCAGCCAGGTTGCAACGAGACAGCCTCAGCTTCCTGTCCGAGTCCTCCTCCCGCACATGATCGCGCACGATGTAGTCATCCTCGGGCTCATCCTCGGTGAGGAACGGAGGCTGGAAGATCGTCCACTCGAGAGCCGAGGACGTGATGATGTCTTCCTTCTGCGTATGCTCGCGGATCAGGTTACGCGCCACGACGGGTGCGAAGAGGTCGAACACGACACCCAGCTGCTCCGAATCTGTTCTCGTCGAAACGATCGAGAGATGGATGAGTCGATCGCTCTCGCTCGCCTCCATGGCGGAAACGATGTTGCGCGTCGCGTCGACGAGTTCGGGTGCCGAGAAGATCGGAGTCTTAGGTCCGAGCAGCGAGAAGACAGCATCGTACTTCTCGCCATCCAGAACGTTGCGAACGGATGCGAGCTCGGTCGCTTCACCCTCGGCTATCGAGAGCTGAGGGTGAGGGTCGAACCCATGATCGGATGCGTCGCGGACGAATGCGGTCACGTGATGACCTGCGTCGAGTGCACGGGAGATAACTTCCCTGCCGGTCCTGCCGGTAGCGCCGAATACCAGGAATCTCATATCAGACCATCCTCGTCAGTTTCTGGAGCTTCATGAATACGGAGAGCGGGAGCATCTTGCGTTTGAGTCTGAAGAGCTTGACCGTCTTGCTTGAGATGGAGACGTCCTTACCGGAGTTGACGTCCTTCAAGGCACGCTTGACGACCCGCTTGGGGCTCTCGACTCCGAGGACCTTCATGCTCATGGCCGCTCGTTTGTCACCGGGCTCATCGAAGAACTCGGTATGCATGGCTTTGGGACATGCGGCGGTGACGGAGATCCCCACATCCTCGAGGTCGTAGTGGAGTGAGCGGCTGAAATCGAAGACGAAGCGCTTCGTGGCTTGATATACGGCCGCCTGCGGCTGGGGGATGAAAGCGATGGCGCTCGACATGTTGATGATGCAGCTACCGCGCTCCACGTACGGAAGACTGATGTACGTCATCTCCACGAGTGCGCGAGCGTTGAGATCGACCATGCCGGTGAGGTTATCAAGTTTCTCCCGACGGATGCGCCCGAACGTTCCCATACCTGCGCTGTTGATGAGATAGCGGATGGAAGGGCGTTCTTCAGCGAGTGCGGTGCGGTATTCCTCGAGCTGATCGAGGTCGGTGATGTCCACGGCGAACACCCTCACGGGAGTGGATGTCTCCGCTGAGAGTTCCTCGAGCTCGCCCACTCTTCTCGCCAGCACCCAGATCTCATCCAGGTAGCCCCATGCGCCTTTGTCCAGTTGGTTCACGAATTCACGGCCGACGCCCGATGATGCGCCGGTGACTACTGCGATGTGCTTCATGCTGCGCTCCCTCAGCCGGTCGTACAGGGTCATCTCTTGTACATACCCGCGCTTCGGGAGCTCAGTGGAACCGATGTGAGCGAGCGGTGAGCGTTCGCCTACTCCAGACCGTATTGCGAAAGAGCTGCCTCGAGCGTGTTCTTCATGAGCAGTGCCCGGGTCATAGGTCCCACACCACCCGGCACAGGCGTGATAGCGGAGGCGACTTCTGCGACAGGCTCGTAGTCCACGTCCCCGACGAGCTTGTCCTCGTCATCACGGTTCATGCCTACGTCGATGACCACGGCACCCGGCTTGACCATGTCGGCCGTGACCATGTCCACGATGCCCACGGCGGAGACGACGATATCCGCTTGCTTCACGATGTGCGCCAGATCCTGGGTACGTGAGTGGCAGATGGTCACGGTGGCATCGGCCTCCAGGAGCATGAGGGCCATCGGCTTCCCCACGATGTTGGAGCGCCCGATCACCACCGCGTTCTTCCCGGTGGGGTCGATGTCATGATCCTCGAGCAGACGCATGACACCCGCGGGCGTGCAGGCGCGCGGCGCACGGAGACCTCTCACGAGGCGGCCCATGTTCTCGGGGTGGAAGCCGTCGGCGTCCTTCTCGGGAGAGATGAGCGAGATCACCCGCTCCTCATCGAGACCCCGCGGAAGCGGCATCTGTACCAGGATCCCGTTAACGGCCGGATCCGCATTGAGCTCCGAGATGAGCTCGTCGAGATCCTCCTGTGACGTATCAGCGGGTAGTTTGTGGTCGTACGACGTGATGCCGCATTCCGCGCAATCACGATGCTTGGCAGCCACGTAGGTCGCGCTCGCCTGATCGTCACCTACGAGGACGACCGCGAGGCCGACGTCCCGTCCTTCTCGCCCGAGTTCTTCCACACGTTCCGCTACCTCGGCTTTAACGCGAGCAGCCGATTCCTTGCCATCGATGATGGTGGCCATCCCCGCCCCTTAGAACAGGCCGACGATCGTGCCGTCGGCGTCGATATCTATGTTGTTGCCCGCAGGCTGCGATGGCAGACCCGGCATGGTCAGGATCTTGCCGCAGAGCACGTAGGCGAACCCGGCTCCCGCGGAGATCCGCACGTCACGGACCGTGAGGCGCCATCCCTCGGGCGCGCCTTTGAGCGATGCGTCGTCGGAGATGGAGTACTGTGTCTTGGCCATACAGATGGGCAGGTGATCGAAGCCGAACTTCGCGATGCGCTCGAGGGACTCGAGAGCGGCCGGCTCGTAATCCACTCCATCGGCGCGGAATATGCGGGTAGCGACCTTCTCGATCTTCTCGGCTACCGTGTCCGAATCCTCGTACGTCTGCGAGAAGGTATGGGGCATCTCGCACGCATCGATGACCGCCTGGGCGAGCTCCTCACCGCCGGCACCCCCATCCGCATGCATGGTGTGCACCTCACAGGCCACCGCTCCCGCTTCGAATGCAGCCTCGCGGATCATGTCGTGTTCGGCTTGAGTGTCCGTGGGGAACGCGTTGATGGCGACGACCACCGGGATCCCGAAGGACTTGAGGTTGTCTATATGGCGCGTGAGGTTGGCCATGCCCAGACGGAGGGACTCGAGGTCCTCGGTCACGAGGGTCTCGGGCAGCGGCTTCCCCGCCTTCACAATGCAACAGCCGGAGTGCGTCTTGATAGCGCGCACGGTGGCCACCATGACCACAGCGTCGGGCTCGAGGCCGCTCACGCGGCACTTGAGGTTCATGAACTTCTCGCAGCCCATGTCCGCACCGAAGCCGGACTCGGTGATCACGTAATCGCAGGTAGCGAGACCCATACGATCGGCCGTGATGGATGAGTTACCCGGAGCTATGTTCGCGAACGGACCCGTGTGGACCATGACGGGACCACCTTCGAGGTTCTGGAGGAGCGTGGGTTTGATGGCGTCCTTCAGGATCACGGTCATCGAGCCGGCTACCTTGAGGTCCTCGGCCGTGACGGGCTCTCCCGCGCGGTTGCGCGCCACGATGATCCGACCCACACGCTCGCGGAGATCACCGAGGTCCTCGGCCAACGAGAGCAGCGCCATGATCTCCGATGCGGAGGTGATGATCCACGTGCTCCTGTGGGGGATCCCGTTCTTCTCGCCCCCGAGACCCACTTCCACCTCACGGAGCGAGCGGTCGGAGATATCGAGTGCGCGGCCCCAACTCACGGTATCGGGGTCGATGTCCAGCTCGTTCCCATGGAAGATATGGTTGTCCAGAAACGCTGCGCAGAGGTTGTGCGCCGCCGTGATGGCGTGAAAGTCACCGGTCAGGTGGAGGTTCAGGTCGACCATAGGGATGACCTGGGAGTACCCGCCACCTGCCGCACCGCCCTTGATACCGAAGACGGGGCCCATGCTGGGCTGACGGATCGTGGTCATGGCCTTGTGACCGAGGCGACCGAGCGCCTGCCCGAGCCCTACCGTCGTGAGCGTCTTACCCTCACCGAGCGGTGTCGGCGTCACGGCGGTCACCACGATGTATTTGCCCTTGGGCTCTCCAGCTGTCCGGTCGAGAAGATCGTAGGAGATCTTAGCCATGTGATGGCCGTAAGGTTCCACCTCGGCATCGGTGATCCCGATGGATCCAGCGATCTTGGCGATGGGTTCGATCTCCACTGACTGGGCGATCTCGATATCGGACAGCATAGGGGTCCTTCCACGCGTCGGATGCAACTCTTCAATCATAGCCTTCCGGGAACGGTGCACCGGTATGCGGAAGGGTGCTCGAGATGGATGGAAGGAATACTCCACAGGCGGGCGGGTATGAACATGCCCAAGCACGACGCGTCACTTGACCCTGCGAAGAAGGAGGCCCCATGGCTGACGTCGATCTGAATGTAGTAGAGAACCTGGACGATGCGAGCGAGTTCGAGCTCAAGCACTTCCCCACCCTCACCGTAGAGGGCGGCAAGGCGACCGTCGAAGTAGGTAAGGCTGTGCCCCATCCCCAGCAAGAGGATCACTGGATCGATTGCATCCATCTGTACCTCGATGGTGAGCAGGTCGAATCCGTCGAGCTGTCCCCCGAGGACCAGCACGTCGTGGAATTCGACGTGGACGGCAAGTCCGGTGAGCTCCACGCCGTAGCTGACTGCAACCTCCATGGTGCTTGGAAGTCACACTCCGTAGCACTGTAGATAGCACATACGAACGTACGTGAAGAGCCGTCCGCTCCCTCGAGGAGTGGGCGGTTCTTCCTTTTCCTGGGCGAGAAGCTCAGGGCATCACAGATCCGGAGTAGACTCCACGGGGAAGCCGTAGAAGTCCGCGATGGCTTGAGCTTGCGCGGCTCGGAGCTCAGCGCGCGGATCACCCTCCTCTTCGTAGATGGCGACGATCCGCTTGATGGCGTACACGACGTACACCGCGACCGACTCATCCACGTTGGAGATGGACAGGATCGTAGAGATGGATTCCGGAGCGAGGGAGAAGACCGTCTCCGGGCTCATCTCGAGTGCGAGACCAACACCCTCCTCGAGACCCGTGATGGCATCCTGCGAGAGGCCGAGCTGGGACTTGTTGAGCGCAGCACCGATCGAGTCCGTCAACTGCGCGATCATCCTGAGGATGTAATCCTGTCTGAGCATGACTCACACTCCCGCGTCAGGTGGTAGAGGTATCCCGAGGTGCTCGAAACACAGATGCGTTGCTTGACGGCCCCGTGGGGTGCGCACGATGAGACCCTGCTGAAGCAGGTAGGGCTCGTAGACGTCCTCGAGTGTGCCCTGGTCCTCACCCACGGCACTGGCCAAGGTGTTGAGTCCTACAGGTCTCCCACGGAACGTCTCCGTGAGCGCCAGGAGGATCTTGGAGTCCATGGAGTCCAAGCCGAGGCTGTCCACCTCGAAGAATGAGAGCGCCTCCGCCGCTATATCCTCCGTGATGCTACCGTCGGCTCTCACCTGCGAGAAATCACGCACCCGCTTGAGCAGACGGTTGGCCAGTCGAGGCGTCCCTCTGCTCCTCCGTGCGATCTCTGCGGCACCGTGCGGATCGATATCCACTTCCAGGATGGTGGCGGAGCGGTCCACGATGTCCGTGAGCTCCGAAGGGTCGTAGTAATCGAGGCGGAACGCGATACCGAAACGATCCCTCAAGGGCCCGGTGAGGAGCCCGGTGCGTGTGGTGGCGCCGATGAGGGTGAACTTGGGGATGTCCAGCCTGATGGAGCGTGCAGCCGGCCCCTTCCCGATGATGATGTCCAGGAAGAAATCCTCCATGGCGGGATAGAGGATCTCCTCCACCATCCTGTTCAGCCTATGGATCTCATCTATGAAGAGGACTTCGCCTTCGTCCAAGTTGGTGAGGATGGCAGCGAGGTCACCCGTCCGCTCTATGGCCGGACCGGAAGTGGTCTTCATCTTCACACCCAGCTCGTTCGCGACGACACTGGCGAGCGTCGTCTTGCCGAGCCCCGGAGGACCCGAGAGCAGCACATGGTCGAGCGGCTCCTTACGAGCCCGCGCCGCTTCGATGAGTACGGTGAGGTTCTCCTTCACACGCGTCTGTCCGAGGTAATCCTCCAGACGCTGGGGCCTCAGATTGCGGTCGGCCTCGAGGTCGTCCTCGGTGAGCGTAGGCGTGACGAGACGATCCGAGGAGCCCTCCTCCCACAGATCCTCTCCAGATGGAGCCTCCCACGTGCTCATCCGTCACCTAGCTTCCTCAACGCGTATCTGATGGCTGCCGCTGTGTCGTTCCGGGCACCATCGTAGCCTACGAGGGCGAGCTCCGCCTCGGCTTCCGTGAATCCCATGGCGAGCAGCGCACTGACCGCTTCATCATCCACGGCAGCGGAATCAGCAGGTGCTCCTGGCTGGTCTGATACGGAGATGGTCGAGAAGATCTCGTCCTTCTCGATGATGCTGGAGAGCTCCAACAACAACCTCCGAGCCGTCTTCTTGCCTACGTATGGGACGGTTGTCATGCGATCCTCGTCATCCGAACGGACGATGGAGATGAGCGTCGGGACATCGAACGAGGAGAGGATCGTGAGCCCGAGCTTGGGACCCACTCCGGTGATGGTGGTGAGCTTCTCGAACATGCGGCGCTCCTCAGCGGTGGCGAAGCCGTAGAGCGTGAGCGCGTCCTCACGGACCACCATGTGGATGAGGAGCTGTGTCTTCTCGCCCACAGGAGGGAGCGAAGCGAGCGTGATATGGGAAACTCCGACCTCGTAGCCCACACCTGCGACATCGATCACCACGCGATCGAGGTCCTTCGCGATGAGGATGCCCCTGAGGAATGCGATCATCTGGCCTCTTCCGACGCGACCGTTTCAGATACCGATGCTGAGATCCGCTCGTAGCGTACCAGGTGAGCGAAACAGATAGCGGCTGCCAGAGCGTCCGCCGCGTGATCGGGCTTGGGGGTGTGATCCAGGGTGAGAAGGGAGCGTACCATGTACTGGACCTGCGCTTTATCAGCAGCTCCCGTGCCCACGACCGCCTGTTTGATCTGCATAGGGGTGTACTCCCCCACATCGAGACCGCTACGCGCGCACGCGACGAGTGCCGCACCACGTGCCTGACCGGTGGCGAGTGCTGATTTGGAGTTGGCGCCGAAGTAGATCTGCTCTATGGCTACGGCATCGGGACCGTACTTCTCTATAGCCGCTTCCACTTCATCATGGATGCGCTTGAGCCTCGTGGTGATCTCCTCGTCAGCATCGGTCCTGATGCATCCGTACGCACGGCACCGCGTAGCCGACCCACGGGTTTCTATGACGCCCCATCCCGTGTGAGCGAGACCGGGGTCTATGCCGAGGATGATCACTCGAACCTCCTATCGAACGTATGTTCTCAAGAGTACCCCAGCGCTCGATCTATTGCAACGGCCTCACCCGCATGATATAAATGTGATATCACATTTATATCTATGGAAGGAGCAGCATGAACGGGGAGAAGGTCCTGAAAGTCCAGTCCGGATGGAAGATGCTTCCAGTCGTCATCGGTGCGTTCGTCCTGTCGGTCCTCCTCATCGTCCTCGCCGCCTTCATGGATGTCTCGTTGGACTTGCCCGGTACTTTCTGGGGAGCTCTCGTCGTCATCTCCATCATCCTCTTCGCAGCGGCTTTCGTGCTCACGATGGGCTTCTTCACGCTCCAGCCCAACGAAGCACGTGTCATCGTCCTCTTCGGTACGTATAAAGGCACCGTGTTCGAGCCCGGCTTCTATTGGGCCAACCCCTTCTACACCAACGGTGTGATCGGCCAGAGCACTGCTTCCGCTTCGGACGTGGAAGAAGATGCCAAGAACACCACCAAGCAGGGTAAGAAGCTGGGTCGGTATAAGCTCTCGCTCAGGGCACGCACTCTGACGGGCGAGAAGCTCAAGGTCAACGACAAACTGGGCAACCCTGTGGAGATCGCATCCGTCATCGTATGGCGCGTGCATGATACGTATCGGGCCACCTTCGACGTGGATGATTACGTGACCTACGTACGCATGCAATCCGAAACCGCGTTGCGCCACGTAGCCAGCCTCTACGCGTACGACCGCTTCGACGCCAAGGCTCCTGATGAGATCACACTGCGCGGGAACATCGAAGAGGTCTCCGAGGCGCTCAAGATCGAACTCGGCACGAGGCTCGCTGCAGCAGGCGTGAGCATCGATGACGCTCGCCTCACGCATCTCGCGTATTCCCCTGAGATCGCACAGGCCATGCTCCGTCGCCAGCAAGCGGATGCTATCATCGCTGCTCGTGAGCGCATCGTCGAAGGTGCGGTGGGCATGGTCGACATGGCGCTGGCAGAGCTCTCCGCGAAGCACATCGTGGAACTGGATGATGAGCGCAAGGCATCCATGGTCTCGAACCTGATGGTCGTACTCTGCGGTGAGAGTGAAGTACACCCCATCGTGAACGCCGGAACCCTCTATAACTAGAATGGGCCTTCATGGCTAAACGGAAGCAATACCCATTGAGGATCGATGCCGACCTCTGGGAGGAGATCGAGAAGTGGGCAGCCGACGAGCTGAGATCCACTAACTCCCAGGTCGAGTTCATACTGCGCGAAGCCGTCAAGCGACGCAGGAAAACCCGTGACCCCCACTGAGCTGCGGGGCACGGGTTTCTTCCGATCTGCGAGAATACCTCTCCTATTAGCGAGAAGACTGTTGCGTTACGGGTACCATATCGTCATGCCAGAAGGCTGATACGCCCTGAACGCTACGACTCCGGAACAAGGAGGCTCAGATGGCCGACGAGAAGTTCCCTCCCACGCCCGAAGGTGATGAGGTAGGACACGATCCGCTCCTCGATGGCCCAACGGTGACCCCCACACCCGAACCTGAAGTGGAGGCCACTCCCCTCGATGAGCCCGCGTATTCGGGCGGGGTGGAGGTCGATCCGGAGCTCCAGCACGACCCGTACACCGATCCTTCCCCGGTACCGGCCGACCCCACAGGCGCCACACCCCCACCGGGAACCACGCAGCAGGCGTATTATCAGACTCCCGGATCGACTCCTGCTGACGTCGCCTATGGCGGTGCCTCTGCAGGTCAGCCGGGCGGCTATACCGAACCACCTAAGAAGAGGAGCACCGCGAAGATCGTCCTGATCGTCATCGGTGTGATCCTGCTCCTCTGCTGCTGTCTCCCGATCATCGGTGTCGGCATCTGGGCGCAGAGCGATGCGGGCCAGGAAGCCATTCAGAACGCAGCCATGGAAGGCGGAAGCGCCTACATGGAGGACATCGTCCGTGAGATGGGCGAGCAGGGCGTGGCCAGCGGTGAGATCACTCAGGAAGAGCTCGATGAGATGCTCGAGGACATGAGGAACGGTATGACGCCCCCGGGAGAGACCGATGGCATCACGGATGACCCGATCCCACCCATGACCGGTGACCAGTACGGCATAGCCATGGACTCGTTCACTACGGTCGAGAACGAGGTCGATAGAATCATCGGTGAGCACTCCACCTTCGAGATCGAGATCTCCCCTGACATGGACTCCGATGATCCAGCGGTGAAAGCAGAAGCCGCGCGCTTGCTCAAGGAGAGCATCGCCGATGCTCAGCAGCAACTCGATGCGATCGAGATAGCTCCTACCGGTAGGCAGGATATCGACATCCTGATGCAGGATGCGCTCGATGACTTCAAGGTCGGTCTCGATCACAAGGCGCAAGCCGCAGATGCGCATGTCGCAGGGAACTCGGATGAAATGATCAGGCTCTACGATCTCCACAACGCATCCCTCAGCACCGGCTATGAGAAGCTGAGTGCGGCATTCGATGCGATCCAGCAACTCCCGGCAGGTTAGAGTGACCACATGAACGAAGACGAGCAGAACGACAGGACGCAGCGTCTTCCTGTGACACCACCGGAAGAGCCTGCTTACGGGAGGGTCCAAGACCCTCCCGAGCCTGTTTACGGTGCGTATCCTGAGACCTCAGAAGCCCGGCAGGATGACTCCCGCACGGTGATCATCACGATCCTCGTCATCCTCGCCATCATCGCCGTCGCCCTCATCATCATCCTCGTCTCCTGCTCAGGAGAGGACAACGAGGAAACGACGGATATCGCTGAAGCGCCTCCGGTGACCGAACCGGTCGACGAGCCTGCACGCCCGGAACCCGTCGAGCCCGAGACTTCGGAGGAATCCGCGACGGAAGGGTTCGGCTCGATCTTCTCGCAGGAATTCAGCTCCACGTTCAACGAGATATTCAACTTCTTCAGCCAGGGTGAACCGGTCCCGGTCCGACCCCAGGAAGAAAGCGATGGGTTCGACCTCGAGGATCTCGGTATCGAGAGTCCATCCGATCCGGGCATCTTCGACATGATGCGTGAGGAAGCCGAGCGGTTCATAGGTACGACGGAGAGTCTCATCCAGCTGGGCGAGAGAGTGTCCGATATCGATGCCAAGGCGATACATGACCCCGAAGAGTTCCTGGCTGATTACGAGGCAGCCGATCCCGAGGAGCAAGCGGAGATCATCAGGAATCAGAAGGAGCTGAACGAAGCGGCGCGTGACTCGATCGCTGTCGTGGAGCTGCCTTCGTACGTGCCCGAATCGCTCCGTGTCGAGTTCGGTATCGAGCTTTCGTACTTGATGTCCGCGCTCCAATACGAATACGAGGCGCTCACCTTCCTCGAGGAGGGTGACGTTAAGAAGTACCGTGTGAGTATGGACATGTCCAGGGAACTACTGGAATCCACGCCGGACCGATTGAAGTCCACCGTGGAAGAGATGATCTCGAGCGTACAGGAGTGAGAAGATGACCAGCACACCGCAACCACCGCAAGGTGTCGAGTACGTACCTACACCTGTCGAACCCTCCCCTTCTTCGGATGGAGGAGCCGGTAAAGGCATCTCGATCCTCGTGATCATCTTCGTGGTGGCTCTGCTCATCATCTGCTGCGTCATGGTCGCGCTCTTCACACTCGTCGGTACCTCCATGATGGCGATAGACAGCACGGCTCGGAACACCGGAAGGTATGCGCCTGAACAAAGAGGCGGTCCTCAGGATGACTATCGTTTCGACGGTATGGACGAGTTCCGTGACTTCGACTTCGATTTCGAGTACGACAGCGATTTCCCGGTCGATCCCCTGGATCGCGTGGATCCTGACGGTCTCGATATGTCCGATGCGCTCGCCTATGACTTCGAAGGCTTCTCGACCACGCTCGCCTCACGACTTCCCGGGAACATAGCCACTGCGTTCGACGGTGAGGAGCGCGAACTCGTGGAGCGTATCATCCGGATGGATGAACGTGCGAGCAACAACCTCCAGCAAGCGCTCGTGGAAGCGCGTGCGGCTGAATCGAGCGAGGAGATGCTCGATCACTTGGATGAGGCGTACAGGATCGCATCGGGCGTCGCAGAAGCTTACTCACAGATCGATGACGACGAGGCGACCCCTGGCTGGTTCGACGATACGCTCGAGGCGATGGAGGAGAAGTGGGAGCACGGTGAGAACATCATGCTCTCGATCATCCATCCGCAAGGGCATGACTTCTCCACGCTCCTCGAGGAGAACAACCATATGGTCAGGACCAACGAGGAAGCATCCAGAGCGCTCCTCGAGGTCGCCGGCTGATCCGAGTCTCACCGATCAGAACAGGGATCTCACGCCGATCCCGATGAGGAAGAGGCCACCGGCCACCTTCGCCATGCTGCCGAATCTGAGCCCGAGCTTCTCGCCCAGGAGGAGCGCTGCGAAGCAACAGATCGCTGTGATGACCGCGATGAGCGGCGCTGCGATCCAGAGACTGACGCCTGCGACGGCGAAGCTCACACCCACCAGGAGCGCATCGATGGACGTAGCGACCGCTTGGATGAGGATGGATCGGTAGGTCAGCGTGTCGTTCTCGAGGTCGCAGAGGCCGGGGTCACGGATCTCCTTGATACCGTCGATGGCCATCTGGATCCCGATGAACCCGAGGACCACGAGCGTCACCCAGCCGCCGAACCGCTCGAGGAAGACCGACGCGATATCCCCCAGGACGTAACCGATGACGGGCATGAGGCCTTGGAACAGGCCGAACGCCACCACCATGGCCACCTTCTTGGGTTTGCCCATAGCAGGGATGCAGAGCGCGTTGGAGAGCGTGACGGCCATGGCGTCCATAGCCAGCGCGAAGCTCAGGATGACGAGAGCGGGGAAACCCATGGCTCACGACCTCACAGAAGGGGCGAGAAGACCGAGAGCAACGAGCGGAACATGCGGTGTGGCCAGGAGATGCCCTGGACGTCGTCGAGCGTGATCTCGCGGGAGACCCCGAAGAGTTCGATCATGTCCATCTTCACGTCCTGTACGGCTGATGAGCCATAGGTCCAGATGCCACACTCGAAATGCAAGTAGAACGACCGGAAGTCGAAGTTGACGGT
>CAYVBA010000006.1:0-48719 GCA_964448475.1 uncultured Coriobacteriales bacterium | reverse complement strand
CCACTTTACATTCCCGTCGGAATCTGTGAGAATGTCCTTCGCTGATAAAAGGGGTGTTAGCTCAGTTGGTTAGAGCGCTGGCCTGTCACGCCAGAGGTCGCGGGTTCGAGTCCCGTACATCCCGCCATCATCACACTCCGAGGGGCCTCAGGGCCCTTTCGTCATATCTGGAGTCGTTTCGCAGCTAGGAGGCATCGTGGATCGCTTGGGAGCCGTGAGCGTCGAGCACGACGTGAGGTTATCCGATCTGACCACCTTCCGCATAGGCGGCTCGGTGCAGGAGCTCGTGACCACGGAGACCGAGTACGACTTCGTGCAGACGATCCTCGAGACCGATCGAGCAGGCACGCCCCTCCTCGTGTTGGGCGGGGGCTCCAATCTCCTCTGCGCGGATGCCGGGTTCGCCGGTCGCGTGATCCGCGACGGGCGCATCTCCCTCATCTCCGAGCAAGATAACGGTGACGGGACGGTGAGCATCACGGCACCTGCCGGTATGGATTGGGCGACCTTCGTGGATCATACGGTGGAAGCGGGATACTCGGGAGTCGAGGCGCTCGCCGGGATCCCCGGCTCCGTAGGCGCTTCACCCGTGCAGAACGTTGGCGCTTACGGACACGAGGTGGCGGAGACCATCAGCACCATCCGCGTGCTCGATCGCCTCACGGGTTCCGTTCACGTGAAGCCGTACCAGGAGTTCTCGCCCGGCTACCGCGACTCGGACCTCAAGCGGTCCACGCGCGATCCGCAGGTGGCGGGCGGCACGATCTTCTCGCCCACGGGTAGATGGGTCGTGGTGGACGTCACCTTCACGCTCGAGAGATCCGAACTATCGGCCCCCATCGCGTACGCGGAACTCGCCGCGCGCCTCGGTGTCTCCGCAGGTGACCGAGCCCCCGCAGCAGAGCTCCGCGACACCGTCATCGAGCTCCGCCGCTCCAAAGGCATGGTCTCCGACGCCTCAGACCACGACACCTGGTCAGCAGGTTCCTTCTTCACGAATCCCATAGTGGGCGAGAAGGGCGCGGCATCACTGCCTCCGGACGTTCCGCGCTATCCGGCTGTGGGTGGAGTGAAGACCTCCGCCGCCTTCCTCATACAGAACGCGGGGTTCCCGAAGGGGTTCTCGATCGGTGGGGGAGCGGCTCTCTCGGACAAGCACGTGCTCGCGCTCACGAACCGTGGAGGAGCGACGGCCGAGGACGTCCTCGCTCTGGCACGCCACGTCCGCGACGGAGTCTCCGAGCGCTACGGCATCGTACTGGTGAACGAACCGGTGCTCGTGGGCTTGGAACTCTAGCGCAGAGCACGTCCCTTCGTTTACCGCCTGCAGCTCACGGGTACTTCTACGGGTGATGTTCCCACTCACGCACCCGACCCTGGAAGGGGTACCCATGGATCGGCTCAGGGTTTCGCTCGTGAGCGTCGTGCTCGCGATCATCGCTTCCGTCTCCCTCGTAGGATTCGCTCCCGCTGATATCCGGCTCGAGCCCGGTTACGTCACCGATGCTTCGGATGTGATCTCCAACGGTGAGGAGCGCGCCATCGACCAGCGTATGCAGGAGGTGGCCGACAGGACGGGCACGAACCTCGTCTTCGTCTACGTGCCCAGCTTCGATGGAGCGGCGCCGGGGGACTGGGCCGTGGAGACGGCAGCGCTCGCTGGTATGGGGCCGCGTGACGTCCTCATAGCAATAGCGACGCAGGACCGTCTCTACGGGTATTCCGTCGCTAACGACTACCCGCTGACCGATGCGCAGCTCGACCGCATAGCGGCCGAGGATATCGAACCCTCCCTCAGAAGGAGTGACTGGGCAGGAGCCGCATTCGCGGCTGCCGGTGGTTTCATGCGTGAACTCGCAGGTGATACGGTGCCGACGGACGGCATCGTGCCTCAGGCACCCAGCACGAGCGGAGGCGGCATCCCCTTCATCCCCATCCTGATCGTCGTGGCCCTCGTGGTGGGCGGGTACCTGCTCCTCAAGCGCGCTCGTAAGGGTTCGTCCTCCGGTGATATCGCCGGAACCGACCCGGCAGCACAGGCAGCCGTACCCACCGAGACCCTCATCACCGACGCCAACGCGCGCCTCCTCAACGTGGACGACGCCATCCAGGCCTCCGTTCAGGAGATGGGTTTCGCGGAAGCCGAGTTCGGTGCCGAGCTCGTGGCACCTTACAAGCAGTCGATCGAAGAGGCCAAGAAGCTGGTCGGTGACGCGTACAGGATCCAGCAGAAACTGAACGACGCGTATCCCGAGGACGAAGCCACCCGCCGCACCATGGCGGAGGAGATGACATCGCTCGTGGACGAGGCTGACGCCCTCCTCGAGGCCAAAGCCGACGACTTCCGCTCCTTCCGCGACCTGCTGGGCCGCCTCCCCGAAGCGATCGAAGGCCTCCAGCAACGCATCACTGCCGTGGCGGCTGCGTTGCCGGGCGGCGTGGAACTTCTCGCTGACATCAAGAACCGCTACCCCGAGACCGATCTGGGAGACGTGCACGATGACGACGTGGAGGCTACCGACCTCCTCGCCTTCGCCCGTACCATGCTCTCCGATGGCGAGAAGGCCGTGGCAGCCGGTGAGCGCGAGGAGGCTGCGATGGCTATACGCGCTGGTGAGGATGCGATCCTGCAAGCACAACGGCATCTCGATGCGATCTCCGAGAAGTCGCGCGCACTCACCGAGCTCGACGAGCGGATCAAGTCCGAGGTCGCGGATATCGAGTCCACGGCGATCGCCCTGCAGAGCTCGACCGATGACGGGGCACGCACAGCCGCCGCTCAAGCGTTGAGTCTCGTGGCGGGTGTGCGCAAGGCGCTCGGTTCGTCGCACGATCCCGATGACCTGATCGGACGTCTTCAAGGGATCGCGGGGTCTCTCTCCAAGATCACGGAATCCGTGGAGAAGGATCGGTTGGCTCGCAAGCAGTTCGAACTCGAGTACGAACGGACCGCTGAGGCTATCGTCGCGGCGGAGAGATATATATCCACGCGAAGGGGTGCGGTCAGGACGCAAGCACGTACATCCCTCGTGACCGCTCATGACATGCTGAACAGCGCCGCTCGTATGGCTGATTCGAATCCTGAAGGTGCGACGCGTGAACTGAAGCGCGCTCGCGATCACGCCAAGCGAGCACAGTCACTCGCACAGCAGGATGTGCAAGGCTTCCCTGACACGGAGATGGCACGTCCCTTCTCGCGTGGATTCACCGGTGAGAGCAACTCCGACTACGGAGGCGACTTCGCCGGAGCGCTCACCAAGGCACTGATGGCCGGTGTGCTCGGCCATGCGGGAGGAAGTGGTTCCTCGAGCATCCCAAGGGGAACAAGCTCCTCAGGACTTCCGGATATGGGTCGTCTCTTCGGAGGTGGCTCGAGCTTCTCGCCCAGGAGCTTCGGAGGTTCCGGTTCACGTAGGTCTTCAGGCGGAGGAGGCGGACGCCGCAGCAGTGGCGGCCGTTTCTGACAAAAGAGAGGAACAACTATGGCACAGTCGATCTTCGGTCGTATCAGTCAACTCGCTCGCGCCAACGTAAACGCGCTGATCGATGCAGCAGAGGATCCCGAGGTCATGATCGACCAGATGATCCGTGATTACACCGATAACATCCACGAGGCTGAGTCGTCGATCGCACAGACGCTCGGCAATCTCCGTATGCTCGAGTCCGATCTGGCAGACACCAAGAACCAGCTCGAGGAGTGGGACCGTAAGGCCAAGCTCGCTTCCGACAAGGCTGAATCGCTCCGTGGTGATGAGGCACAGTCCGCAGAGGCCGATCGTTTCGACAACCTCGCTCGCGTGGCCATCGAGAAGCAGATCGACATCGAGAAGAGCGTCGCCTCTCTCGAACCCACCGTCGCGGCGCAGAACGAGGTCGTGGAGAAGCTGCGCGAAGGTCTCAACGGCATGAAGGACAAGCTCGAGGAGCTCAAGTCCAAGCGTGATGAGCTCGTAGCACGTGGCCGCGTGGCCGAGGCTCAGAACCAGGTCCACGATGCCATCAAGACGATCGATTTCGCCGATCCCACGAGCGAGCTCTCCCGTTTCGAGGAGAAGATCCGTCGTGAGGAGGCCCGTGCGATGGGTCAGGCGGAGCTCGCAGCGTCCACACTCGACTCCCAGTTCGAGGCGCTCGAGGACGACACCGCGGCGCTCGAGGTGGATGAGCGTCTGCGCAAGCTGAAGCAAGGTTCCTGATACCGGATAGCGCCTCAGGATACGTTCGATAGGAGGAGCTCGGTCCCTTCTGGGGTCGGGCTTCTTCTATTATTCCCAGGTGAAAATATAGTCCTATGTCTAACAATTAAGGCTCGTCAACCGATGAAGAGTACATGGGTTACGCAATGAATCATGAATCTAATGCAAAAATTGCCCCTCGGTTGCAATCAGGTCTTTCAATATCCTGAAATGAGATTAGGTAGAAAACCTTTTTGTTATTCAAACTCCTGAATACAAGATGAGAGGGTTTCAGTAACTTTTTTAGGTGGTTATCAAGGGTAGCGTTTCAACGTGCTGCCAGAATAACCATTTTGATATCTCGACGAAGAAAGATTAAGTGCGAAAAATTCAGTAATAAGCAATCAATCGGACTCCATTGATTGTTTGATATGAAAAATGCAACGATATCGAGTTTTATATGTTCACTTGAGTATGGAAGTGCAGTACAGTACTAGGAGATGTCAGCTATCCGATGACTTCATCCTATCAGTACATCCAGAGTAGCAGGGTTCGTCAGAATCCGAACTCCGAATTATGTGGGATGGAGTTCCTCATGATACGGGATGAGGTGAACGCATGATCACGATCCACAAGAGCGATCTGGAGGGTGGGACCAACCAGATCGACGAGATTGAACCAGGCTCCTGGGTCATGCTGACCGATCCCACCCCTCGTGAGTTGGCCCGCATCCAAGCTGCGACCGGCATCCCTGCAGAGGATATGAAATCCTACTTAGACGTCGAGGAGATCTCCCGTGTGGAGACCGAAGAGGATCGCACCACGATCATCGTGGACATCCCCAGCTTCTCAGCAGTGGAAGGTCGGCGCTCCTACTACACGGTCCCACTGACGATCATCATGACGGCGGACCACATCATCACGCTCTGCGTGGAGGCGGGTCCCCTGGAGCGGATGCTCGCAGCCGGAAGGTCCGAACTCGTGACCTACAAGAAGACCCGTATGGTGCTGCAACTGCTGTACCGCTCCACGGTCGTGTACCTGCGTTATCTGACGGATATCAACGCACTCCGCGCGGCATTGGATGATGACTTCTCGGTGAGGCCTCGGAGGGAGAACCTCGTCGAACTGTTCGAGTTGGACAAGTCACTCATCTACTTGAAGACCTCGATCCGCTCCAATGAGATCGTGCTCGAGCGTCTCCTCAAGAGCCGTCATATAAAGAAGTACGACGAGGACTCCGAGCTCCTCGAGGATCTGATCATCGAGAACAACCAGGCCATGGAGATGACTGTCATCTATTCCGAGATCCTGGACTCGACGCTCAGGAAGATGCGCCAGGTCATGGATCACGACCTGAGCGCGACCATGAAGTTGCTGGCGGCCATCACGGTGGTCATCGCTGTTCCTACCGTCTATTCCGGACTCTTCGGGATGAACGTGTTCGAGGACTCGATCCCGTTCGCCAACACACCTCATGGATTCTGGTGGGCTGCTCTTGTAGCCCTCCTGTTCACATTGGTCGCGTTGTACGTGGCGCGCAAGAAGGACTGGCTCTGATCGTTCGGAGCCACGATCGTACTCAGCACGAGGGAAACCAGCGAAATGGGGAGAGCAGCATGGCAGAGAACAAGGAAGAGATCATACGGAGACTCCAGGTGCAGCTGGATCAGGTCATCCGTCTGATGTCCCAGCGCAAGTCACCGAGTCGCATACTGACGTATTCCGAATCACGTGTCCTGTCACTCATCAGCCGTTACCGTGACTCGAACGGGAAGCTTCCGCTCTCGGATCTCGCCCGTCTCGCATCACTTGCACCTTCAGCGTTGTCCCAGCTGCTCCGCGGCCTCGAGCGCCGCGAGCTCATCACCCGTGAACCTTCCACCGTGGATCGTCGAGCGGTGCTCGTATCCCTCACCGCCGAAGGCAAGAAGATCGCCAAGTCCATCGACGCCGATCTCCAGGAGAGCGTGAGCGCTCTCTACGATGAGCTCGGTCCGGATGACACGGCCAAGTTCTCCGAGCTCCTCGCAACCGTCATCGAATTCGAAGAGCGCAGTGCGAACCGCTTCTGACGCGAAAGCCACTCCGGACAGAAGAGGCCTCGCCCGCTTCATCCTGGAATACTGGCGCCCGTACGCTGGGCGCTCCCTTCTCGCAGTGCTGCTCGTCACCATCAACGTGCTCACAACGCTGATGCTGCCGGACATCATGAGCGACCTCGTGGATATCGGCATCGTCGCTGGTGATAGTGACTACATCATCAGCGGCGGTATCCGCATGATCCTCTGGACCCTCGTGGGTGTCGTGGCCATGGCGGTGCTCTCGCGGCTGTCCGCGAGCGTGTCCATGGGCATGGGTCGTGACATGCGCGAGAAGCTCTTCAACCGCGTGACGGACCTCACCATGGGCGGCATGAACCGCTACGGCACCTCGACGCTCATCACACGCACGACCAACGATGTCGAGCAGGTGGAGCGTGTCGTGCATGCATCGCTCCACTTGACGCTTTCTGCACCGTTGACGTTCGTGGGCGCGGCAATCATGTCACTGCGCTCCGATCTCACGCTCGCAGGGATCGTGCTCATCTCCATCCCGGTGATCCTGCTCGTGGTCTGGTTCATCCTGCGTCTGGCTATGCCGTATCAGACCGCCATGCAGGAGCGGATCGATGACCTGAACGATGTGACGCTCGAGGGCATCTCCGGTGTTCGTGTCATCCGTGCGTACAACCGTGAGACCTTCATGTTCGGCCTTTTCGAGCGAGCAGCCCGGGCCCTCAAGGGCACGAGCGTCACGGCTATGAGACTCGTAGGGCTCATGGGTCCCACCACGATGCTCGTGGTCAACGCTTCGATCGTGACCATGTTCTGGGTGGGCTCCCACCTCGTCGATTCCGGGTCACTCATGGTCGGAGACCTTCTCGCCGTCGTGCAGTACTCCATGCAGATGCTCATGTCGGTCATGATGCTGTCCGTCGTGTTCTCGCTCACGCCGCGTGGCGCCGCTGCTGCTACGAGGATCGTGGAGGTGCTCGACACCGAGACGGAATCAAGTGCGGCTGAGACGCGTCGGATCGGGGAGGCACCCGCAGAGCGGGGCATGGCCATCCGGTTCGATGACGTCGGGTTCAAGTATCCCGATGCGGAGCGGCCGATCCTCACGGATATCGATCTCGATATAGAAGCAGGTACGCAGGTGGCGGTCATCGGTCCTACCGGTTCCGGTAAGACGACCGTGGCAGCGCTGCTCATGGGCTTCTTCGATCCCACCGAGGGCACCATCCTGATTGATGGGCAGGATCTCACCACGCTCGACCGGACCGCTCATCGCGACCGGATCGGTTACGTCCCGCAGACCACCAACCTCTTCACCGGAACGGTGCGGAGCAACATCGCGTACGGCACGCCCGGGATCACCGATGAGGAGATCGCAGCCGTCGCAGCTGACGCCGGCGCGGACGAGTTCCTCATGGATGCGGATGGTGTCCTGGATCTCGATCGCCCCGTCTCCCGCGGAGGCAGCAACTTCTCGGGTGGTCAGCGCCAGCGTCTGGCGATCGCCCGTGCGCTCGCGCGTCCCGCTGACCTCTACATCTTCGACGACTCCACGTCAGCGCTCGACTTCATGACAGAAGCACGCGTAAGGCGTTCGATCCGCAGGCGAGCAGAGGGTGCGACCACATTCTTCATCACGCAGCGCATCAACGTGGCCATGGAATCCGATCTCGTCATCGTCATCGACGAAGGCCGCCTGGATGCTGTGGGGACGCACGATGAGCTGATGCGGACGAGCGCGCTCTACCAGGAACTCGCTCGCACGCAGCTCGAGGGGGTGGCAGCTGATGGCTAAGCCGATCCCCCGCATAGGCGGAGCCGGAGGAGGTGCCCCCATGCCCGGTCATGCGGGCGGTGGTCGTGGTGCCATGTTCGGGCTGGGCTCCAAGGGCGAGAAGCCCGAGTCGGCCGGACGCGCCATCCGTCGTCTGTTGAGGGAGCTCACGTTCGCACGCGGTCGCATCGTGCTCATGACGATCGTGGCCATGCTCGTGACGCTCATGTCGGTAGCCACACCCTTCATCATGGGCATGATGACCGACGAGCTCTTCTTCTCGGCGACCGAGCGGACTCCCGTCGACTTCGACTTCATAGGGATATTGCTCGCCCTTCTCGCCGGTGCATACCTACTTTCGAGCCTCTTCTCCTACGCGCAGCAGTTCGTGATGTCCGAAGTCACCCAGGAGATGGTGCTGAGGCTGCGTGAGGAAGGACGGGAGAAGCTGGACCGGCTGCCCGTCTCGTTCTACGACGAGCATGCGCATGGGGATATCCTATCGCGGTTCACGAACGACCTCGATCTGATCGGGACCACCCTCAAGGACTCCGTCATCCAGACGTTCACAGCGTTCGTCACCATCATCGGAGTGTCGATCGTGATGATCAGGCTGTCACCGATCCTCACACTCGTGACCATGATCACCGTCCCGCTCACCATCTTCGTGACGGCGGGGATCGCGTCCCGCTCCCGTGCGTTGTTCAAGGCGCGCCAGGAAGCGCTCGGCACCATGAACGCTCGGATCGAGGAGGCGTTCTCAGGATTCGACGTCATGAAGTCCTTCGGTCAACGCGACGCGGAGGTCGAGGCGTTCCGTACGGAGAACGAGGCGTACTTCACCTACGCGTACCGAGCCAGTTTCATCTCCGGCGTCATCAGGCCGCTCGTGCAGTTCGTGGGCAATCTGGGCTTCGTGGGTATCGTGACCGTCGGTTCGGTGCTCGTGGTGAACGGGTCCATCGGTGTCGGTACGATCCAGGCCTTCATTCAGTACCAGCGCTCGTTCAACATGCCCATCCAGCGCGTGGCGGGAATCGTCAACACGATCCAATCCACGCTGGCAGCGGCTGAGCGTGTCTTCTCGCTGTTGGACGAGGACGAGCAGGAACCGGATGTGGAGAGCGGCACGATCGGATGCGAAGGCGACGCTGACGACGGCTGTGGACTCGTGGCCTTCGACGACGTGACCTTCTCGTACCGACCGGGCACGCCGGTCATCTCCGATGTGTCGTTCACGGCCGAGCCGGGCGAGACGATCGCGATCGTCGGACCCACGGGTGCGGGCAAGTCCACCATCGTGAACCTCCTCATGAGGTTCTACGAGGTCGATTCCGGGACCATCACCATAGACGGCGTGGACATCCGCGATATCCCGCGTGAGGACCTCCGCGACATGACGGGCATGGTGCTCCAGGACGTCTGGCTGCGCACGGCCACCGTGGCGGAGAACATCGGCTTCGGCGCCGGTGACGATGTAACGCGTGAGCGGATCGAGCAAGCAGCGACAGCAGCACTCGCCGACGACTTCATACGTTCGCTCCCGCATGGGTATGACACGGTAATCGGAGATGGAGGAACGTCGCTCTCGGCCGGACAGCGTCAGCTGATCACTATCGCCCGCGCGTTCATCTGCGATCCGAAGATACTCATAATGGATGAAGCGACCTCCTCGATCGACACCCGCACGGAGTTGGCTATCCAACGAGCGAGCGAGAAGGTCCTGCGTGGTCGCACCAGTTTCGTGATCGCCCATCGGCTGTCCACCATCAGGGAGGCCGACCGCATCCTCGTCCTGAAGGACGGTAGGATAGAGGAGCAGGGCGACCATGAGGAGCTACTCCGTTCAGGTGGCTTCTACGCCAGCTTGTACGAGGCGGGCTTCAGCGAATGCCGGGATGAAGTGGATCCCGTATAACGGACAGGATCGGTGGATGAGAGAACGTCTGGCTGTCTTCGACTTCGACGGCACCATCATAGACGGCCAATCCGGCTTGCAGATCGTCCTCTTCCTCATGCGCCGGAAGATGCTGCCTCTGCTCACCGTCATCATGGTGGCGTGGTGGGGCATCCGCTACAAACTGAAGCTCCCGCATGAGCAATCCGAGGTCCGCGAACGTATCTTCAGGATCTTCAAAGGTGAGCACGTGTCCGAGGTCGCAGACCTCATGTCGCAGTTCCACGACGAGATGATCGTGCCGCTCTACCGCCCACAAGCTCTCGCGGAGATCGAGCGGTGTCGCGCTGACGGGATGCATGTCATCGTGGTCTCGGCCTCCTTCAACGGGATCGTGGAGCCGGCCGCTCGCAGGATCGGCGCCGATGCGCAGATCTCCACCCTCATGGAGCGTGATGAAGCCGGTTATTACACCGGGAAGATGAAGGGCTTCGCCGTGGAAGGACCGCAGAAGCTCATCCTCGTCCATGAGTTCGCTGATGCTGCGTACGGAGTGGGGAACTGGGAACTCTCACGCGCATACGGTGACCATCACTCGGACGGCACCCTTCTAGCTGCGGCGAAGGAGCCCGTAGCCGTGGACCCCGACCGCGGCCTGGGGCGGAGAGCTCGTGAAGAAGGGTGGAGAATCGTGGAGTGGCTCGATAAAGCATAGATTCTGTCTAGGAATACAACGATAATTTTCATATACTGCTTGGAACCTATCGTTTTCCTTATCAAATCCGGAGGTATCAATGGAGATCTCCCGTCGTACGGATTACGCGATCCGTATCATCTCCGCTCTCATAGACTCTGACGGCCAACCGCTCTCCGTGAGGAAGGTGGCCGAGGAGTACGAGATCCCGTACTCGTTCGCTCGCTCCATCCAGCATGAGCTGGTGCTCTCCAAGCTCATCATCTCGCGCCGTGGTGCGAAGGGCGGTATGATCCTCAACCACGACCCCGAGACCATCACGCTCCTGGACGTGGTCGAGGCCATGCAAGGACCGTTCTCGGTGGCTACCTGCTCCCGCGAGGAGAAGTGGTGCCCGCGTGATTCGTACTGTTCCTTCCATTCCGTGTGGATGGGCGCTGACAGCATGATGAGGGCGTATCTCTCGTCGGTCAGCATGAAGGAACTCATGGATGGCACCGCGGAGCCTGAGATTCCGTCGGACTTCTTCAAGGACGGCCTCAACTTCGACCATCACCCGCACCACCAGAAGGCATGCGATCCTGAGGAGGAAGCCGTCCGGTGACCGATCCGGATGAGCTCGACCGGATAGAACGCGTCGTCACGGAACGTGGCGTGGAACTCTACCGCGATCTGCCGTGGCGTCGCACGTACGATCCGTACGCCGTCTGGCTCTCCGAGGCCATGCTCCAACAGACCCAGGTGGTCCGCGTCATCGACTACTGGACCCGCTGGCTCGAGGAATTCCCCACCCCCGATGCTCTCGCCGCAGCGGATCTCACGCGCGTCCTCGAGCTCTGGAAGGGTCTCGGCTACAACAGACGAGCTCTCGCTCTCAAATCAGCAGCCGATATCATCTCCCGCGACCACGGGGGAGCTGTGCCGCACGATCGCGAGTCCCTTCTCGCCCTCCCGGGGATCGGACCTGCGACGGCTGCGGGGATCCGGGTCTTCGCATTCAGCGAGAAGGACGTGTACTTCGAGACCAACGTCCGCACCGTCTTCCTGCACGAACTCTTCCCGGAAGGGGAGGACATCCCCGATCGGGCGCTCATGCCGGCCGTCGAGGAGCTGGCACTGCGCACGGAGGACCCGCGGGCGTGGAACTGGGCGTTGCTCGATTACGGGTCGTATCTGAAGCGAACACTGCCCAACCCTTCGCGGCGGTCCAAGCACCACACGAGGCAGTCGAAGTTCGAGGGATCGCATCGACAGCGCAGGAGCTGGGTGCTGAGCTACATGGTGGAGGCGGGGGAGGCCCGGCTTCCGGAGGTGGCCGCGCTGCTCGAGGAGAAGCTCGACACGCTGGGTGATGAGGTCTCGAAGCCGGAGCCGACGGAAGCCGCTGAGGCGATCCTGGCTGAGCTGGCTGGTGAAGGATTCCTCGAGGTAGATGAATCCGTTTGGCGCGTCAGCTGAGTTAACCTCGACTTACTTGCAGATACGAAGATATTAGATAATTTCAAGTATGTACTCACGCATCAGTGCGCTAGAATGAGAGCCGTCAGTGGCATTTCGATGAAAGGAACGGTGCACAAGTGGAACTCCGCGATTCTCAGACATGGAAGAACCTCGAGACGGCGTTCGCAGGTGAGTCACAGGCAGCCATGAAGTACGGCTACTACGCAGCACAGGCGAAGAAGGACGGCTACGTCCAGTTCCAGAACATCTTCGAAGAAACCAAGGCCAACGAGGTCATGCACGCCAAGCTCTGGTTCAAGTACCTGCATGATGGTGACATCCCCGGCACGCTGGACAACCTGAAGGATGCAGCTGCTGGTGAGCACTACGAGTGGACCGAGATGTACCGTGAGTTCGCCGACACCGCTCGTGAGGAGGGCTTCGAGGAGATCGCACTCCGTATGGAGGGCGTCCTTGCCATCGAGCGTCATCACGAGGATCGCTACAACACCCTGATCGAGCGCCTCGAGTCCGGTGAGGTCTTCAAGCGTGAGGATGACACCACCGTCTGGAAGTGCAACGTCTGCGGTCACCTCCACGTAGGTGCTGAGGCTCCCGCCATCTGCCCCGTGTGCGCACACGGTCGCGAGCACTTCGAGGTCCGCTGCGTCAACTACTGAGAACGGAACAAGCTCGTCTATCATGGAACGGCCGGCGCTCTCGCCGGCCGTTCCTGTCATGTGAGGGGGAAGTCCGTATGACGAGAGGTGAACGGGTCGCGTGGTACGCGTTGCTCGCGCTCGTCATCCTCATGCCGCTCGCCATAGGCAATCTCGCGGTCTACGGCATCCCCACGGGTTCCATCACCTTCGACCAGTTCGACCTCGTCAAGCTCACCGTCACGCGCGTCATCTGCATCATCGGGTGCGTGGGGCTGCTCTGGGCGTACACGAGGGAAGGTCTCATCCCGCGTTCCTCCTGGGTCGTCCGCCTCTACTACGTGTTCATAGCACTCGTGGTGCTCTCGACCATCGTCTCCATCTCTCCGGAGACGGCGATCTTCGGTAAGTACCGGCGCTACGAGGGGCTTCTCACGCACCTGCTCTACGGGGCCGCGTTCCTTCTCGCCTTCCAACTGGTCGACGGCCCTGAACGGGCACGAACCGTAGCGCTCTGCCTCGTGGGGAGCGGGACGGTCGTCGCCGTCTACGGTGCGGCGCAGTACGTAGGGCTCGATCCGATCACCTGGGGCTCGCTCGGGTTCGAGAGCAACCGCGCCTTCGCCACCTACGGCAATCCCAACATGCTCGGGTCGTTCATTCTGTTCCCGCTGCTCCTGGCCATCACGCTCGCGTACAGCGAGGACGATCTCCGCATCAAGGTGGCCCTCTGGGTCTGCACGCTCGTGATCATGGTGGCGTGGTTCGCCACGTTCACGCGTGCATCGTGGATCGCGGGGGTCGTAGGGCTGGTCGCGCTGGCCGTTATCGCACGCAGGCGTGGTATGGCTCCGCAGCGTGTGGATGTCGTCTTCCTCGGCGCGATCGGCATCGTCCTTCTCGTCGCCATCGTGTTCAGCATGGCGAGAGGGACCGGGGTCATGGATTTCGCGCATCGGATCGGTTCGATGTTCGACCTTGGAAGCGGATCGACGTCGTCACGTATGCAGATCTGGAGCGCCGCGTGGGAAGCGACGAAGGATCGGCCGCTCCTCGGGTGGGGTGCCGATACGTTCCGCCAGGTCTTCTCCATCTACAAGCCGTTCGGGTATTCGGAGACGGTCAACGCGATCTCCGTGGCCGATAACGCGCATAACTACCCGCTCCATCTCATGGCGGGAGTCGGCATCCCCGCCATGCTGGCCGTCTACGCGTTCTTCCTGGCGCCACTCGTGACCTCGCGCTGGATCGTGCACAACGGGAGTCCCGTGACCGTCGCGTTCTACGTGCTCGTTCCCGTGTATCTGCTCAACATGATGTTCGGACTCTCGCTCGTGGGAACCACCACGCTCCTGTACGTGGCTTTGGGGATCGTGCTCGCGCCCTCCTCGCGTAGCGGCAGGACGTTCGAGGAGCTGGTGGGCGCACGCGTGAGCGACCCTCGCCTAGAGGTGGGGATCGCGGTCGTCGGAGCGCTCGTGGGCTCCGTACTGATCGTCGGAGCGTTCACGCAAACCTACGCTGACCGCCTTTACCTGCAAGCGAGGCGCGCACCTCTGGCTGAGCGTCCGGCCCGGTATGAGCGCATCCTGGAGCTCAACCCCTTCAACGATCAATACCGGACACAATACGGATACGCGCTGCTCCAGATCCACGCGGAGGCCACCTCACGACCGACCGACACCGACCCCGAGCGAGCAGCTCGTGATGAGACGAGAGCGTTCCGTGATGCCGAGGATGTGCTCCTCGAGGCCATCGAACGCACTCCGTACGAATTCGACAACATCCACTTCCTTGTGAACCTCTACAACACACGTGCGTCACGAGGTGACGCGGCCGCTGGTGAGAGAGCACTCCGGCTCGCGGAGGAATCCGTGGAGCGCTGGCCGTACACGGCTCCCATGCGCATCCAGTACGCGACGGCACTCGAGCGGGCGGGCCGTCCGGACGAAGCGCGTGAGCAGGTCGCGTTCGCGCTCTCTCTTGACTCGGATTACGACGCTGCTGTGAGCAGGGCGACTCGTTTGGGAATGGAAGTCACTCCAGCCTCCGATGAGTAGTATCATCCCGTGAGTGATAACCCTACTCATCAGGAGGAGCTCGCTCTCATGAATCGTCCGCTCTTCGGTTCCGATAACTATTCCGGCGTACACCCCGAGATCATGGATGCCATAGTGGGCGCCAACGAAGGCTCGTGTCTCGCGTACGGTATCGGTCCATGGACGTATGCGGGCGAGAAGGCCGCGCTCTCCGCGTTCGGAGTTCCGGGCACGGCGTTCCTGACCGTCAACGGGACCGGGACGAACATCTTCGCGCTGGCCATGTTGCTACGCTCCTGGGAAGGTGTGCTCTGCGCCACTTCCGCGCATATCAACACGGATGAGACGGGCGCCATCGAGCACGTGCTCTCCAAGAAGCTCGTGACCATCCCCACCGATGACGGCAAGCTCACCGTGGACATGATCGAGCCGTACCTCAACTTCGGGAACCAGCATCACATCGTGACCCGCGTGCTCTCCATCAGTAACTTGACGGAGCTGGGCACCGCGTACACGCCCGAGGAGATCCGTACCCTCGCGGACTTCGCGCATGATCACGGCATGTACGTGCATCTGGACGGATCGCGTGTCTCCAACGCAGCCGCTGAACAGGGTGTCACGATCGCAGAGCTCACCGGTCTCGCCGGCGTTGACGCCCTCTCGCTCGGTGCCACCAAGAACGGCGCCATGTGCGCGGAGGCGGTCGTCTTCTCCGAAGCGATCGATGCCACCTACGGACCACAGGTACGCAAGCAGAATCTGCAGCTACTCAGCAAGAGCCGCTTCCTGGGTGTTCAGCTCTCGGCCATGTACGGGACCGATCTCTGGAAGCGCTGCGCCACTGCCGCCAATTCGGCTGCACGTGCTGTGGAGGAAGGGCTACTCGCCCTCGGGATCCACGCCCGCTACGAACGAGGAGGCAACGAGCTCTTCGTGGCCGTCCCCAGCCATCTCACCGAGCCGTTCGAGGAGACCTTCGGCGTGCATCTCTGGGAGCCGCGTGTAACGCCCGATACGGATGTCGTGCGCATCGTCACGGCGTTCGACACGACGGACGAGGACGTGGCCGTACTCCTGGATTGGGTCGCCGAGCGCCTCGGCTGATCTATACTGGAGCCTCGTAACTCCACGCCCACATCCGAACATGGAGCATCATGACCGGTGTTCTCGTCAACGTCATCGCCATAGTCGTCGGCACCCTGCTGGGCATCACGGCGGGCCGTTTCTTCTCGCAGGAACTGAGGGACATCGCGTTCAAGGTCATCGGGCTGGCGGTCGCCGTGTCGGGGCTGACCATGACGCTCGAGGGACTCGACGGTCTGGCCGTCTCGCGTCTGGCCGAGTTCTCCATGGTCCACTACACGGCCGCGCTGATCATAGGAGCCATCATCGGTCAAGCTCTGGGAATCGAAGCGCTGCTCGCTCGAGCGGGCGAGGGCATCCAGACGCTCACCAAGCGGATCACGGGCGTGAAGCCGCGTCCTGAAGCGGTGGTCGATCCCGATGCGGACGTCTCAGCGGGCGAGAAGTTCGTGGAGGGTTTCGCATCCGCATCCATCATCTTCGTCGTGGGCGCCATGTCCATCCTGGGCTCGATCCAAGCGGGACTCGGTGATCCGTCGCTGCTCTACTTGAAGAGTGTGCTCGACGGCATCACGTCCATCATCCTGGGAAGCACACTCGGGGTGGGGGTCGCATTCTCGGGTCTGGCGGTCCTGCTGTTCCAAGGGGCGCTCGCACTCGGTGCGCAGGCGTTGGCGCCGCTCTTCTCCGATCCGGTGGTGGCCGGCATCTCCGCCGTCGGCGGCACCCTCATCATCGGGATCGGCATGAACTTCATGGGAGTGATCAAGCTCAGCGTGGGGAACATGCTCCCCGGTGTGGTGATCATCGCCCTTCTGGCCGGCTTTCTCGGCTGACGGCTAAACCACCTTCCCCGGACAGATATCTATCAGCGGACAATCCGCACAGCGCGGCTTCTTGGCGTCACAGACTTGGCGACCGAAGAGAACCCAGGTGATGTTGACGTCGCCCCAGAGCTCGTGGGGAATGGTATCCAGGAGGTCCTTCTCGGCGGCTGCGGGAGTAGCGGCGCGCGTCAGTTCGAGCCGCTTGGCTATGCGGTAGACGTGCGTGTCCACGGCTATGCCCTCCACGATCCCGAAGGCGTTGTTGAGCACGATATTGGCCGTCTTCCTACCCACTCCGGGAAGCGTGAGCAGGTCTTCCATGGTGGCGGGGACTTCGCCTCCGTACTCCGCCACGATGCGCTGGGAAGCCTCGACGGCGTGACGCGCCTTCGTGTTGAAGAACCCGATGGATCTGATGACCTCACCTACATCCAGCGGATCCGCCTGTGCCATGGAAGCGGCATCGGGCCAGCGGCGGAAGAGCTCTGGCGTGACTTTGTTGACCTGCACATCGGTGGTCTGTGCCGAGAGCAGGACGGCTATGGTGAGCGTGAACGCATCCGTGTGGTCGAGCGCCGTCTCCGCATCGGGGAAGAGTGCTGCGATCCTCGCGCATGCGTCCGTCGCTCGCTCCCGTTTCCGCGCTTTGGATTCCCGTGCCATGGTGCCTCCGTGAGTGCTCGGTGAGCCTGCGTTTCCCGTGTACGCCGGCCTCGAGAGGGTAGTATAGGTCAAGCATCCGAGCGGCTCGTCCGCTCTACTCGCATGTCCCCGTACGTTCGGAGAACCGATGCTCATAGCTCGACTCGATAAGCATATCAGTGCGATCCCAGCCATCCGCGACGTGGACGCTCTGCTCGCCTCCGGCCAGGACGCCACGTTGGCGATCGGCCGTTCCGCACGCCCCCTTGCCATAGCAGCGGGCTTCGTGCGCGATCCGCGCCCCACGATCGTCGTGGTTCCGGGCGAGGAAGGCGCGAACCGCATGGCGCAGACCCTCGCAGCGTATCTGGGGGACGAGAGGATAGGCCGATTCCCACTCCGTGCTGACGCACCGTGGTCGCAGAACAGGACCCCTGCACCTGACGTCATCGGAGCGCGTGCACGCGCGCTCACGCATCTTTCCGCCGGCGATCCCTTCATCGTGGTCGTGGGAGTCCGGGCGCTGTTGCGCGCGCTTCCGCCCGCGGACGTCCGTTTCTACGAACCGCTCACACTCGAGGTGGGTCAGGAGCACGACCTCATGGTGCTCCCTACGGAGCTCGTGGGCTTGGGATACGAGCGGGCCGACGCCACGTTCGGCCCGGGAAGCTTCTCCATCAAGGGAGACAGCGTGGAGATCCATCCCGTGGGCTTCCCCTCTCCGGTGCGTATCGACCTCTTCGGAGACGAGGTGGAACGCATCCGCACCGTCCTGGCCGCCACGGGCCAGTCAATCGCCGAGAAGACGCGTATCGACATCTTCCCTACCTCTGAGCTGGGTCTCTCACCCGAGGCCGTCGCCCGGTTCCGCTCGCACGTCCTGTCCGGCGACGTCACGACCGTCACCGAGGACGAGGCGCTCGCCGCCCTCGATCTCTTCGAACAAGGCGTGCGTTTCGAGGACCGCGAACGCTTCCTGCCGTTCCTGCACTCCACGACGGTGAACCTCCTCGCTCACGCATCGAAGGACACGCTCCTCGTGCTCTCCGAACCGCGCTCGCTCTTTGATGACGCCATGCGCTACCACGACGAGGTCAACACGCGCGCAGCCGAACAACGCATCTCGACCGAGGGTCTCATGATCTCCCCGCGCGAGCTCGATTTCTCCGTCCTCACCAGGCTCGACCTCGTGAGCATCCTGAGAGCCGGCGGAACGGTCACCGGTGAAGTGGAAGTGAAGCGACCGGAAGTAGCGGGGCGAGAAGAACGGCTCATAGCACGACTCAAGGACCTCACGCGCGCCGACCAAGCCGTCGTCTTCGCGATCCCCGATCGCGCTGCACGCGAGTCCCTCGAACTCGCGCTCTCGGATGCATCGATCCCGTTCGTGGAGGATCTCTCCCATGCGGGGGAGACCACGGACCTTCTCGCCCGGGAGGATGCCCAGCCACTCACGAGCGGCATCATCACCGTGGTGGACACACCCATCCCCACCGGTATGGTGTTGCCCGATGCGCGGCTCGCCATCATCTCGGTGGGGGATCTGGCGGTGCGCTCCGCGCGGCATGCGGCTCACCGGACGCGTGACATCACCGAGATCACGTTCCCGTTCCAACCCGGTGACTTCGTGGTCCATGCGACTCACGGGATCGCGCACTTCAAGGACATCGTGAGGCAGGACGTGGCGGGGCTCGCCCGCGATTACTTCCTGCTGGAGTACGCTCAAGGTGACAAGCTCTACGTGCCGCTCGAGCAGGTGGACCGACTCACACGCTACGTAGGACCCGATGGATCGGATCCGCGACTGACCCGACTCAACACGGCCGATTGGTCCCGTGCCACGACGAAGGCTCGCAAGGCCGCGCGCAAGCTGGCGTTCGACCTCGTGGATCTCTACTCGAGGCGCGCTACGGTCCGTGGCAATCGTTTCGGACCGGATACGAGCTGGCAACGTGAGATGGAGGAGAGCTTCCCGTACGAGGAGACTCCCGACCAGCTGGCAGCCATCGCCGATATCAAGGCGGACATGGAATCCGACCGCCCCATGGACCGCCTGCTCTGCGGTGACGTGGGATTCGGGAAGACGGAGGTGGCGCTGCGTGCGGCGTTCAAGGCGGTGCAGGACAGCAAGCAGGTCATGCTGCTCTGCCCCACCACCATCCTGGCGCAGCAGCATTACACCACGTTCTTCGAGCGGTTCTCGGCGTTCGGAGCGAAGGTGGAGGTGCTCTCCCGCTTCCGTACCCCGGCACAGCAACGTGAAGCGCTCAAAGGATTCGCCGAAGGCTCGGTGGACGTGCTCATAGGTACGCACCGACTACTCTCGCGTGATGTGAATCCGCATGATCTAGGGCTCGTCATCGTGGACGAGGAACAGCGCTTCGGCGTTCAGCACAAGGAACAGCTCAAGAACCTCCGTGAGCATGTGGACGTGCTCTCGCTCTCCGCGACACCCATCCCGCGCACCATGCAGATGGCCATGTCCGGCGTCCGTGACATGTCACTCATCCTGACGCCACCTCCGTCCCGGACTCCGGTGGAGGTCCATGTGGGCGAGTGGGACGAGGATATCGTGAGCGCTGCCATCAGGCTGGAGCTCGCCCGTAACGGCCAGGTCTACTACGTCTCCAACCGCGTGCGGACCATAGACGATGCGGTGAACCGGGTGGTGCAAGCCGCACCGGAGGTCCGTGTGGCTGTGGCGCACGGTCAGATGTCAGAGCGTGAACTCGAAGCCGTCATGGAGAGCTTCGCTGCGGGTGAGACGGACGTCCTGATAGCCACGACCATCATCGAGAGCGGTATCGATAACCCCCGCACCAACACCCTCATCATCGAGGACTCGCAGCGCCTCGGTCTCGCGCAGCTCTACCAGCTGAAAGGACGAGTAGGGCGATCACGTGTCCAAGCCTACGCGTACTTCATGTTCCCTTCGAGCGAATCGCTGACCCAGGAAGCGACCGAGCGCCTCATGGCCATCGACGAGTTCCAGGATCTGGGCAGCGGCATGAAGATCGCCATGCGCGACCTGGAGATCCGCGGTGCGGGATCGCTCCTCGGAGCTGAACAGCACGGCAACCTCTCCGGCGTGGGATTCGACTTCTTCACGTCTATGCTGGGCGAGGCCGTGGCCGAAGCGCGCGGTGAAGGTGAGATCGTCCGGGCCGACGTGAACATAGCGCTTCCCGCACGGTACTACTTGGACGAGTCGTACATACCGCGCGCGGACGATCGGGTGCGTGCGTATCGACGCATCGCCTCGGCCGTCGACCTCTTCCAGGTGGATGACATCGAATCCGAGCTCATCCGCATCTTCGGTGAGATGGATGATGCCGGTAAGGCTCTGCTCGACCGCACGCGTCTGAGGATCCGTACGGAGCGCCTGGGTATCACCGCCGTCAACTACACGGGCGGCAAGATCGTGGTGCGCGATGTGGACATCCCCCGTGACAAGCAGAAGGACTTCAAGGAGCGCGGAACGCTCTACTACCCGCAAAGCAGGAAGCTGCAGATGAAGTACGAAGGGGAGCAGGAAGGAGTCGTCGCAGCGGCCCTCGCGCTCATCGAACGCGTAGGGGGAGACGACGAGGATGTGGGGTGAGGGCGTTGGCCCTCACCGTCATCACTTCCGCTTGGTGATCTCACTGATGCTATGGATGCGGCCGCTGTCGGTCACGTCTCCGGGGATCTCCCGTTCAGCGGCTTCCGCCTTGTCCACGAGCTTGATACCGGGCGCTTGGAAGTAGATCCGCGCGTTCCGGTCGTAGAGCTCGATGGCTCCCGGCCAGCAGATCAAGGAGCACAGCCCGCAACCGGCACAGGTGTGGGGGTTGAGGATGATCTTCTCGCCCGAGAGACGGAGGGACTCCGTGGGGCAGAGGAACGCACATGCCTTGCACATGGTGCATTCATCCGAGATGCGGGGGAGCAGGAGCGGCGTGCGATCCGCCATCTCGGGATGGCGCTTGAGCGTCTCGAGCAGCAGTTCGCGCCTGCCGGTGAGTACGGTCGACTCTCCTACCTCCATGAGGGGGCGGTCCTCGTCACCTTCGAGCGGCTCCTTGCCGGACGCCATCTGGTCGAGCGCGCGGTCGTCCTTGAAGCGCTCGATGGCGGAGCGGGGACGTTCATCCTCGATCTTCGTGACCGTGGTCATGGTCGCCGAAGCGCCCTTGCGAGCCACATCGGCGAGATCGCTGAAGAAGTTGCGCTTGCTCATATCATATCCGGCTGTCTTGCTCTCCTCGACGTAATCCAGATCCTCGTGATTCTCCACGAGGTCGAAGGATTCGCCGGTCACGAGCTCCGCAGCGGAGATCTCCTGGATGAGGCGTTCCTCACCGGTGGTCACATCGCACTGCGAGCAGAGGTCGGAGGGCAAGTAGATAGCTACGTTCTCGAAATCCGATCGGAGCGAGATCCAGAATTCGGCCGGCATCATCCCGAGGCAGGGGATGGTGATGATCTTGGAGGACTCACCCACAGCACCCGTCTGCGAGCACGTGAGGTAGACGTCACCGTCGTAGCCGGTAGCTTCCTTGGCCACCTTGTTGCGTAGCTGCATGAGGGTAGGGTTCACCCAGATGAAAGCCGAAGTGGGACATGCCACGGTGCACAGACCGCACTCGATGCATGCATCGGTATCCAATGACATCGTGGAGACCTGACCGGGGTTCGGCGGCGCGCTGAACGTGATGGCGTCCACGGGGCAGACCTGCGCGCAGGCGTCGCACGTGGAGCGAGGGGATATCTGACGGACGCAGAGCTCAGGCTCGAACCGGAGGTTCTCCATCACCTTGATGGCGATCTCCTGAGCGGTGCGGATGGTATCGAAACCAGCCATGATGCTGTCCTTTCATCGAAGAGCGCCTGTAGTATAACCAATCGGAACGGACAGGCCGTGGGAGTTCCGTGGAACGCCGAGCACGGTGATACACTCGAGCCGTTCCCCGCTCGTCCGCACCAGACGGAATCAGGAGCTGCCACGATGCAGACACCCCAGGTCGGAGACCGTTTCCAATCCTTCGTGGATACTATCGCCGCGCTCCGTGCGCCCGACGGCTGCCCATGGGACCGCGCGCAGACGCACACGAGCATCGCCAAGAACATGCTCGAGGAGGCGTACGAAGCCGTGGACGCCATCGAAGCCGGCGAATCCGCCCATATCTCGGAGGAGCTCGGAGACGTCCTCCTCCAAGTGGTCCTCCAGAGCCAGATAGCCGCTGATGAAGGAACCTTCACGATCGAGGATGTCGTGTCCGGCATCGACCGCAAGATAATCCGTCGCCATCCTCATGTCTTCGGCGAGAAGGACGGAGCATCGCCTGAGGCTGATACCGCTTCGGAGGTCCACGACATCTGGGAACGCGTGAAGCGCGAGGAGCGAACCGAGGCAGGGGAGGATGAGGAGCACTCGCTTCTCGATCAGATCCCCGTCGGCTTCCCCGCCCTGATGCAAGCGCAGAAGGTATCCAAGAAAGCCGTAGCCGCCGGTTTCGAGTGGGATTCCACGGAAGCCGTCTGGGAGCAGGTCGCATCCGAGTACGAGGAGTTCATGGAAGCCGAACCGGGAACCCCCGAGCGATCGCTGGAGTTCGGTGACATGCTCTTCTCGCTCGTGAACGTTGCCCGGCGCGAAGGCATCGATGCGGAATCGGCACTCCGCGCCAGCATCACGAAGTTCCGCAGCAGGTGGCGTGCCATGGAAGAGGCGGCTCGGAGGGCGGGCACGACGGTGGAGGATCTTCCCACCGAGGAGTTGGAGACCCTCTGGCAGGACGCCAAGAGGGCCGGACTGTAACAGGCTATAATCCCAAGGTCGGACGTTGTTCACCGAGTACTCTCGAGAAGGAGTGACATGAGCGAGATCCTGGATATCTACGGTCGTGAAGTACTGGATTCCCGTGGTAACCCGACGGTCGAGGTCGAGGTGGTCCTCGACGACGGCTCGTTCGGACGCGCGATCGTCCCCTCCGGGGCATCGACCGGCGCTTTCGAAGCCGTGGAGCTGCGTGATGGTGATGACAAGCGCTATCGCGGTAAGGGTGTGGTGAACGCCGTCGAGCACGTGAACGAGGAGATCGCGGAAGCACTCGTCGGATTCAGCGCTGTCGACCAGCGCGGTATCGACGCAGCTCTCATCGACCTCGATGGTACGGACAACAAGGGTAACCTCGGAGCGAACGCGCTTCTGGGTGTCTCGCTCGCCGCCGCTCATGCTGCCGCGGAGTACTCAGCACTGCCGCTCTACTCGTATCTGGGCGGCCCCAACGCTCATACGCTGCCCGTTCCCATGATGAACATCCTGAACGGCGGCGCACATGCTGACAACAACGTGGACTTCCAGGAGTTCATGATCATGCCCGTGGGTGCCGAGACCTTCGCCGAAGGACTTCGCTGGTGTGTGGAGATCTACCACGGCCTGAGCTCCGTGCTCAAGGATCGTGGCCTCTCCGGCGGCGTGGGTGACGAGGGTGGTTTCGCTCCGGACCTCGAGTCCAACGAAGCGGCACTCGAATTCATCTCCGAAGCCGTCAAGAACGCCGGGTTCGAGCTCGGTGAGGACATCGTCTTCGCGCTCGATCCCGCTTCCACCGAGTTCTACGACGCCGATCGCAACCTGTACGTGCTGGAAGGCGAAGGCCGCGAGCTCACGCCCGAGCAGATGGTGGACGTCTGGGCCGACCTCTCCGAGCGCTACCCGATCATCTCCATCGAGGACGGTATGGCCGAGGAGGACTGGGACGGCTGGAAGCTCCTCACGGAGCGCATCGGTGATCGCGTACAGCTCGTGGGTGATGACCTCTTCGTCACCAACATCGAGCGCCTGCGCAAGGGCATCGAGATGGGCGTGGCCAACTCCATCCTCATCAAGGTGAACCAGATCGGTACGCTGACCGAGGCCATGGAGGCCATCGAGCTCGCCAAGCGCTCCGGTTACACCTGCGTCATCTCGCACCGTTCGGGTGAGACCGAGGACACCACCATCGCCGACCTGGCTGTAGCCACGAACGCCGGTCAGATCAAGACGGGTGCTCCGTGCCGCTCCGACCGCGTGGCCAAGTACAACCAGCTCCTCCGCATCGAGGACGAGCTCGCCGAGACCGCAGCGTACCCCGGTGAATCCGCCTTCTACAGCATCCGCCGTTAGACGACGGACCACGACCCGATGACCAAGGACGACACCGGCAAGGACAAACCGAAGAAGCCCACACCACGCAAGAAGGCTACGCACTTGAAGTTGGTGAAGGGCGAGAAGGACGCGCCCAAGAAGCGTTCGGATGCGGCTCCGGCCGAGAAGGCCGGGTCGAAGGAGCGCTCGAGCTCGAAGAAGAGCTCGAAGCGCTCCTCATCCGGACGCCGTGTGGGACCCACCGGTGCGGGGCTTCTCGCCGCGCTCTTCACCGTCGCCATCCTCATCATCGCCGCTGTGGCACTCTACGGCCCCACCAAGGAGTACTACATCGCGATGCGTGAAGGGCAGCGTCTCGAGCTCGAGCTCGAGCAGCGCCAGCAGCGCAACGCCGAACGTGAAGCGGCCGTCCAGAGCCTCCAGACCGAAGAGGGCATTGAGGACGAAGCGCGACGAAAACTCGGCTTCGTGAAGGAGGGCGAGGAAGCGGGTGTCGTGACGGGTATCGAGGAGGAGACCGACACCGCGGTGCTCGATCCTGCTGACGAACCCGAGATCGAAGCGCCTCGGACCTGGTGGTCCCCGCTGCTCGACCGCTTGTTCGGAGTGAGTGATGAGTGAGCGCGGAGCCATAGCCGTCGTGGACGTGGGGACGATCTCCTCACGGCTCCTGATCCTCGATTTCGACCACTCGGGTCGGCCCATCGTGCATGCACGTGCTGCTCTCGTGACCGATCTGGGCGAGGGGAACCCCGCAGAGGGCTCGCTCGAACACACGGCCGTGGAGCGTACGCTTTCCGCAGTCCGCGCGTACGCGGAGCGTATCCGGGTGACCCACTTCCTGGGTACGCGCATCTCCGGGGTCGTGACCACCCTCACCTCGGCGGCACGCGACGCGGATGACACAGCGGAGCTGCTGGAAGGTCTCGCATCGTTCGGTCTCGCACCGCAGATCATCAGCGGAGGGATCGAAGCGCGTGCCACGTTCCTCGGTGCAGCGGGTGAGTTCCCGGGTGAGAGGGTCACCGTCGCGGACATCGGCGGTGGATCGACCGAGGTCGTCACCGGCTCTTTCGATCCCGATTCCGGGAGCCTGACCATGGATTCGCTCCACTCGTACGAAGTGGGGGCGCTCCGCCTCGCCAATACGATGGATGACGTGGATGGTGCGTACGACCAAGCCTCGCTCGAGGCGGGTCGCGTATGGGCGGCCGGCCGGTTCGCGGACCCCGGCATCCCGCATGTCGGTAAGAACGAACGCCTCGTGACGGTGGGAGGAACGGTCACATCGCTGGTCGCGATCCGCGATGCCATCGATCCGTACGATCCCGATCGCGTTCACGGCTCGCAACTCAAGAAGACCGACGTCGCCGAAGCGCTCGCCCTTCTCGCCCCACTGACGCTCTTCGAGCGTGAGCAGGTCGTGGGACTCCAAGCAGCGCGTGCGAACACGATCGTGCCGGGAGCTCTCATCGCCGAGACGATCATGACGCTCGCTGGTGCCAAGCATATGACCGTGAGTGAGTCGGATATCCTGGTGGGCATGGCTCGGAACGCTGCTGCGATCCTGGCAGGCGAAGAAGCTCCGCTCGGGTGGCATCCGGAGTTCTCCACGCTCTAGATCCTGCACGTACGGGCAAGAGAGTACGATATGATCGGTAGTCCCTGACGGGGGCGTGGCGGAATTGGCATACGCAGCGGACTTAAAATCCGTCGCTTCGGCATGTGGGTTCGACTCCCACCGCCCCTACCAGGTAGCTTGTCAGGTACTTTGCTATGCTGTACAAAATGAGAATAAGACCGAAGGGGATCATGACTAATCGCTTCGAGATGTTCCTACATGACAACGGTGATGACGTAGAGGAGTACTTGGAGAGGTACTTCCAGGACGCGAGTCACCCGGACATGAACACCTACCTCTACGGTCCACTCGCCGAGTATTCGGCGAACGCAGGGAAGCGACACCGCCCCATCATCTGCATGCTCGGTTCCGCTGCCGTGGGCGGCGAGTTCGGAGCGGCTCGGTCAGCAGCGGTCGCCATCGAGCATTTCCACACCGCGGCTCTCATCCACGATGACATCGCGGACGGCTCCTTGCTCCGTCGTGGGAAGCCCTGCATGCATCTCGTGGAAGGTGAGGGTCTCGCCATCAACTCCGGGGACCTCGCGCTCTCACTGGTCACCGGCACGGTCGTCAAGGATGACACCCTTCCCGATCCCATCAAGCTCCGCGTGCTCTCGGAGCTCGTGGACATGACCACCCGAACCATCGAAGGTCAAGCTCTCGACCTGGGCTGGGCCCGTGACAAGCGGTTCGACCTCACCGTGGACGACTACCTCGTCATGGCTCAGCACAAGACGGCGTTCTATTCAGGGGGCGTTCCTCTGGCGGTCGGTGCCATCATCGGTGGAGGTACGGACGAGCAGATCGAGGCACTCCGCGAGTTCGGTCTCATGACAGGCCTCGCGTTCCAGATCCAGGACGACATCCTGAACCTCGTGGGTGACGCCGAAGCCACCAAGAAGGACTTCCGCAGTGACATCACGGAGGGCAAGCGTACGCTCGTCGTGGTCCACGCGCTCGAGAACAGTGCTGATGCCGAGGAGCTCAGGGACATCCTGGCGAGCGGCACCACCGACCCCGATCTCATGGCGCGTGCCGTGGAGATCCTGGAGGAGTCGGGATCCATCGAGTTCGCACGTCAGCACTCGCTCGATCTCTCCGCCGATGCCCGCGCTCTTCTCGACCCCATAGAGATAGAACCGGAAGCGAAGGAGCTCCTCATCTCGATGAGCGAATTCTTCGTGCACAGGCTCGTCTGAGGCCGCTCAACTGTTTCGCGTTCGAGCTCTCGGGTATGTATCTCCTTCAGTAACGGTCCGTGTCCAGCCACGGACACAATCCAACCCATGAAGGAGCATGCAGCATGTTGAAGCCCAGAATCGTCGACCTCATGAACGAGCAGATCGTACTCGAGATCCATTCCGCACACCTCTATTACGCCATGTCATCGTGGTTCGATGAGCAGGGCCTCGAGGGTTATGCACACTGGTACTACATCCAGGGTAAGGAAGAGCTCGACCACGCCATGATCCTCTTCAACTACCTCGAGACCGTGGGTGAGCGTCCCCTCATCGGTGCCATCGAAGGCCCCGATCACGAGTTCGCGGACGTGAAGGACATCCTCGAGAAGACCTACGAGCACGAGCAGTTCATCACCAAGTCCATCAACGAGATCTACGACGCCGCCATGGAGGAGAACGACTACGCTTCCAAGCCCGTCCTGGATTGGTTCGTCGCAGAGCAGATCGAGGAAGAGGACAACACCTCCTCCAACCTCGATCGCTACGAGCTCTTCGGCAAGGATCCGCAGGGCCTGCACGCTCTGGACAAGGAGATGGGCACCCGCGTCCGCTCCAAGGCTCAGTACCTCATCGAGCTCGAGAGCGAATAAGCTCGAACGCTCACGCGCTTCTCACTGAACGACGGTAGAGACTATGAAGCCCGGTTGGTCCTCACGGATCGGCCGGGCTTCTGCATGACGCTGTCATCGAACTGAGGATTCACCGCGGGTGGTTTCCTCCGGATCAGTCGATGTACTCGATCTCCGCGTTCTCCAGTATCCACGTATTGGCCACCATGCGCTCTGCCGTCTCACGCAGAGCGAACGTACGTCCATGTTGCTCCATGTACGTCTTGAATCCTTGTGGATCCTGCGGGCTCATCGTGCGAGCGGCATCCAGGAGGTCCTTCTCGGTCACTTCGAGCCCCTCGTGGCGGTAGACGGCGTCCAGGACGTAGCCCTGCACCAGTGACTCACGCGTCTGGAGCATCATCATCATACTCATCTGCTGTTCTCCGCCTTGGCGGGCGACGAAATCCTCGTACGGGATCCCTTGCTGTGCCAACTGGGCGCGCAGATTCTGCATGAGGATCCGGGAGGTGGATTCGTACACCTCGTCAGCGATCGAGCCCTCGAACCGCGGCGCCCACGCGTTCACCGCTACGTCGCGCTTGTACGCTTCGTAGGACTCCGCGTTCTCCTGTGCCACACCGTCCGCTATCAACTGGCGGAGGCGCGCTGCATCTCCGTGGAACGGCATGTGCTTCTCGACCCATGCATCGTCGATCACGGAGACCACCTTGCTCTGCGTGCCCTCCATCGTGACCGTAGCTTGGTACGTCACCGTATCCTGGCCGCTCGGATCCAAGACGTTCGGGCCCTCGAAATCGAACGTCTTGGTCTCGCCCACTTCCATCCCGAGGAGCTGCTCATCGAATCCGGGAGGCATGTAGCCGGCGCCGACCGTATAGGTCTGAGCCTCGGTCGTGAGTGCCGGCACCGCTTCTCCGTCCAGCTTGGTCTCCAGGGCGAGAAGGATGTGATCCCCCTCGTTCACAGGGCGGGGCTCGTCCTCGACGAACTCGGCGTACTGATCGGAGAGCTCAGCGAGTCTCCGCTCCACCTCGTGCTCGTCCACCGGAGCGGAACTGAGCTTGATGCTAACCGGTTCGTACGAGGTGAGCTCGTACTCCGGCTTCGGTACGAGCGTGAACTCGAACTCGAACTGCGACCCTCGCTCGAGGCGCGTGCGAGCCTGCCCGACGGGCGGGTACGCGGGGACCTTGCCGCTCTTGTCGATGGCGAACGGCACGAGCTCGTTGATCGCGGATGAGGCCACGACCTCGTCGGCATCCGATATCTCGAGCTGCTCCTCGACCAGCTGCTTGATGGGTTTATCAGCTTCCGGACGCACGTGCATCTGGTTCGCGAAGTTGTAGAGCGCCGTATCCAGCGCGTGCTCCACCTCGGGTACCGTGGCGGTAGCCTGGATGTGGTATGCACCGTCATCGACGAGCTTCTTCTTGATCTTCATCGTGTCTCCTTCTGGCCTATCACAGTTGGTCGCGTGGCGTCTCGTCCCTCATATGCGGGAAGAGCAGCACGTCCCTGATGGATGGTTGATCGGTGAGCAGCATGACCAGTCGGTCCACGCCCACACCCACGCCTCCCGCAGGTGGCATACCGTATTCGAGCGCGCGGATGTAATCCGTGTCGTGCCCCATGGCTTCCTCGTCGCCGGCTTCCTTGGCCTCGACCTGCTTCACGAAGCGTTCTTCCTGATCGACGGGATCGTTGAGCTCCGAGAACGCGTTCGCGAACTCGCGCCCCCCGATGAACAGCTCGAACCGGTCCGTGAGCCTCGGATCGTCAGCCTTGCGCTTGGCGAGCGGGCTGACCTCCTGCGGATAATCCACGACGAACGTCGGATCGATGAGCGTGTGCTCCACGAGCTCATCGAACAGCTCGGCGATGAGCCTGCCGGTCCCCCAGGATCCCTCGACCGCGATGTGATGTTGGGCGAGAAGCCCCAGCAACTCCTCACGCGGGGTATCCATGCTCACGGGCTGCTCGACCTTCTCGCTCACCAGATCGGCCATGGTGCGTGAAGCCCATTCCCCGCCGATGCGGATGGGGGTGCCCTGGTATTCGATGGTGTCCTCGCACCCGATGGCCTTCGCCGCTGCTTGGATCATGCCGCGGGTGAGCTCCTTCATGGTGTCGATGTCGGCGAACGCCTGGTACGCCTCGATCATCGTGAACTCGGGGTTGTGGCGCGTGGAGACACCTTCGTTCCTGAAGGAGCGGTTGATCTCGAACACGCGGTTGAAACCACCCACGAGCAGGCGCTTGAGGTAGAGCTCGGGCGCGATGCGCAGGTAGAAGTCCTTATCCAGCGTGTTGTGATGGGTCACGAACGGCTTGGCCGTGGCGCCGCCGGGGATGGGGTGGAGCATGGGCGTCTCCACCTCGAGGAATCCGCGCTCCGTCATGTACGAGCGGATAGCCGCGATGATCGCGAACCGCTTGGTGAAGACGTCCCGGACTTCCGGATTCATGATGAGGTCAACGTAGCGCTGGCGATACCTGATCTCGGTATCGGCCAGGCCGTGGAACTTCTCCGGCAGCGGCCGGAGTGATTTGGAGAGGAGCGTGATGCTCGTGGGGGAGACGGAGAGCTGGCCACGTCTCGTCTTGAGGATGGTTCCGGTTGCGCCGATCCAATCTCCGATGTCGAGGTCCTTGACCTCGGCGTAACCGTCCTCGCCGATTACGTTGATGCGTACGAAGAGCTGGATGTCCACGCCTTCGTCACGCAGGACGATGAAGGCTACTTTGCCTTGGTCGCGGATGGCCATGACACGACCGGCGATCGTGACCGTGTCCTCGGTGTCCTGACCATCCTCCAGGTGTGCGTAGTCCGCTTCGATCCCAGCCGCGTGGTGCGTCGGCTCGAAACGCGAACCGTACGGATCCACACCTGCTTCGATCAATCGTTCACGCTTGCGTCGTCTCACCAGGAACGGATCGTCTTCCCTGACTGTTTCCTCGTGCTCCTGATTCTGTTCGGACATCTGACGACATCACCTTTCCGGGTGGGGGCGTGAACTTCTTCTCGTAGGGTTGCTCTTTACTTGTTGGAGATCTTGATGACGGTGTACGTCTGAGTCTTACCGGAAGGGGTGGTGAACTCGAACTCCTCACCCTTCTTGCGACCCATGAGGGCGCTTCCGATGGGGGACTCGTTGGAGACGCGACCGCTGCGGGGATCCGCCTCGGCACTGCCGACGAGCGTGACCACCATCTCCTTGCCATCCTGATCCTCGAGGGTGACCGTGTTGCCGATCGTGACGCGCGTCGCGCGCTTCGGCTTGTCAGGTACGACCGCGTTAGCCAGGATCTGCGAGATCTCAGCGATACGACCTTCGACCCATGCCTGCTCGTTCTTGGCATCGTCGTACTCGGAGTTCTCCGAGATGTCGCCGAACTCACGGGCTACGCGGATGCGCTCCCCGACCTCAGCGCGCTTATCGCCCTCGAGGTACTCGAGCTCGTCGATCAGTTTCTGTCGGCCTTCTGCGGTCAGAAGGATCTCTTTCTGTGGCATGCGCTAACTCCTGGTTTCGATACCTACATAGTGGAAAGCCGCACATGCAAGCATGCGCGGCAGGTGCGACACGATGTCGTTCCTTACTTCCTACCTGACGTCGTCAGTGCGGGTGCTCGTGGTCGTGGTGGTGTCTTCTACGACATCCTCCACGGTGGTCACGGGAGCGTCCTCTGCTCCGGCTTCGACCTTGCCCGGCTCTTCGTCCTCCATGCCCGAGCGGATGTTCTTGACGGTCTTGCCAAGAGCGTTACCGAGCTTGGGAAGGTTCTTCGGACCGAAGATGAGCAGAGCTACGACCAAGATGATCAGGAGCTCAGGTACGCCGATTCCGCCGATGATACCCATGTATGATGCCCTCCAACGATGTTCGGGACACGCGCTGCCTTCCAGGCACGCGTTGCTGACACTCGAGTTCCGATACATGAACGTCCAGGGTAACACGAAGGGATATCCCTCGTATGGCGCTGGACGTTCGACGGACGTAAGTATACAGGCTCACCGCGAATAGCGAAGACCTATCTCAGAATATCCACTTAGAATGAAGCACCACCGGTAGCATGGGGGCATTCGCACGCGCGCGAGGTAGGTATAGCAGGCACGATGCGATACAGGAGATCCTTCAGCTTCCCGATGTTCTCATTGAAGACCTTGAGCACCTGATCGTTCGTGACCGCTTCATGCAGACCGAGTCCGGCATCGTAATCCGTCACGAGAGCGATGTTGAGATAGCAGATGTCGAGCTCGCGCGCGAGATAGCATTCCGGATACTGCGTCATGTTCACGGTGGACCAACCCATCTTCGTGAACCATTCGCTTTCAGCCTTGGACGAGAAGCGCGGACCTTGGATGACCACCATGGTGCCCCCGTCGTGGGCGGTGATGCCGGCAGCACGGCTCTGTTCCAGGGCGACCGCGCGCATTTCGGGGCAGTAAGGCTCAGCGCTGGATACGTGTGTGACGGGTCTTCCCGACTCACGGTCGAAGAAGGTATCAGCACGACCCCAAGTGCGATCCACGAACTGATCCGTGATGACGAAGTCACCAGGATGGATGTCGCGTTGGAGGGACCCGACGGACGTGGGGCCTATGATCCTCGTCACACCGAGTTCACGCATGGCCCAGAGGTTGGCGCGGTAGTTGATTTGTGCTGGGGGTTCGGTGTGGTTCCTGCCGTGCCGCGGCATGAACGCGACCGACCTACCTCCGATGGTGCCGATGGTTGCCACATCGGAAGGAGCTCCGTACGGGGTCTCGATCGAGACCTCCTGCGCGTCATCGAGCAGCTCGTAGAACCCACTGCCGCCGAAGATACCTATCTCTACCTGGGGGATATCCAAAACTCCTCCTCATCCGTCAACCGTTACGACTCACAGTATAGGTGACAGGTCGATCGCGCATCGGCTTAGAGGAGGGGATTGCTCAGGAAGGATCCGATCAGGAAGTCGCGGAACTTGGCGAGACCGATGAGTATTGTGAGCGCGAGGGCAACGGATACAACAGCGGGGATGACGAGGTCCTTCGCGGTCGTGACGCTCCGTTCGAACTTTCCCGTGAGCCCTATGACGGCGAGCCAGATGGACGCGAAGGCGAAGATGATGGTGAAGGTGGAGATGAGTGCTCCCACCATGCCCATGCGTGTGATCAGATGACCGATGCTAGCCGCTGCTATGGGTGTACCGATGAGCCAGAGCAGCAGGTGTCTCCGCGCATGGAAGAGATGGCCTTCGTATGTCCGTCCCATCAGAGTCGAACCTACGACCGCGTACATGAGAGCACCAAGGCCGGTTCCCATGACTACACCGGTGAGGAACCGGATGAGGTTAGTCGTCTCTCGGAGACCTGCGTACGAAGTGAGACCATCTATAGCCAAAGGGATAACGAATAGTCCGAACGCGAGGAGATACGGTACGGGTGGAAGTGACCGGGGGTGCGCTCTCCTATGCAGGAAGAAGAGGAGGAGGAAGCTCACCGAGAAGGCGAGGAACGTGCCGGTATCGCGTGAGCATACGGGGAACATCCAGCCGTCGGATTCGAAGGAGCGCGCAGGTATCTGATGGCATACGCCATGACCTACGAGCTCTATGAAATCGGAGAGGAATTCCACTCAGACACCACGTCCTACAGTGGGATAAGATGGTCGGGATGGCGGGATTTGAACCCACGACCTCTCGCTCCCGAAGCGAGCGCTCTACCAAGCTGAGCCACATCCCGACGGCTCATGGGATAGTAGCATAACGATTACTCGTATGAGGAGGGAGAACCGTGGAGAACGATACCTGGCGCCGCATCCGCACCATGCTGCCCGAGTATCTCCCTCTCGCTGCGCTGATATGGGGTGTGCTCCTCACCTCGAGCCCCTTCATCCCCGGCGCCCTCGGTGAATTCCTCACCAACCGGTTCATCATCTTCATACTCTTCTGGGTGCAATCGGTCCTGCTCCTGCTCGCATTCAACACGGATCACCGCAGGCCGTGGAAGACCGCCCTTCTCGCCATCACGTTCTGCGCGGCTGTGTGGGCGGTCTATCAGATCGTCTGGGTCTTCTCGGATTTCGACCGGCGTTGGACCGACATCGCGTTCGCGGCACTCACCGGATCCGTGCTCGGTTCACTGGCGGGTACCTGGGGCGTCTATCTCCTCGAGGTGTATCAGGACTATCGGGACTGAGGTCCTGATAGCGGACCCCCTTATTCCAGAGCGGTACAGACGGCGTCGAGAAGGACGATGGCTATCTTCTGAGCGGCGCGTGCTGTGAAGGTGCCGTCGTAGCGGTCGATGCCTTCGATCGCGAGCGCTATCCGAGGTGGCTCCGTCTCCGAGGATTCCATGGCCGTGCGGATCCTCGTGGGGAGATGATCGGCGTCCTCGACGATGACGGTGGGGGTGCCTTCGTTATCGAGCTCCGTATCGCTGCTGATCCCGATGATGACATCGGGAGTGACGCTCGTATGCTCGAGCGAATCCACGACCACCATACCCGAGGCATCCGTGGTGGCAGCTGCGATGTTCCACATCCTACCGGCGATGTTACGGGCTATGGGGTCGGTCCCCACGATGACGATCGTGTTCTCCTCGAGCACGTCAGCCGTGCGTGCGAGTCCCATGTGCGGGTCGATGGTCGCTGCTGCTGACTTGGAGGACCAGACGTGGCGTAGTCGTGCGATGGCGTCGAACGTGTCCTCGAAGGCGATGCCGTCGGGGTTGATGCCTACGTTGGTCTGGAGCTGACGTAGCGCGTTCTCGGTGTGGACACCGAAGATCCCGTCCGCCTCGCCACAACTGAAGCCGAGGACGTTGAGAGCGTTCTGCAGCGTACGTACGTCGTTACCATGGAAGTTGGGGACCTTGAGGTAAAGTGACCGGTCACCCATCGCGAACGTCTCATCCACCAACATGGCCCAGGTGCGGAAATCCACGGAGTCGTCTTCGGGTAGCTCATGGGAGGAGCGGAACGATGCGACCGCAGCTCGTGTCTTGGTGCCGAAGCATCCATCTATGCCCTCGCTACCCAGGTCGAACCCGAGTAGAGTCAGGCGTTGCTGAAGATCCTCTACAGCCGGCCCAGTATCTCCTGGTCGAATGGGTTTCACGTTCGTCCTCCATCACGAGTCGTGTAATAACAGTAGCAATACCTTCAGCGATTGATAAAGCTCCTCGGTTCGAGGAATACTGTTATCATCGTCCACCCACATGCAGGAGTCGAGCATGCGAACCAATATCATAGTGCGTTCCCTATCCGTTCTGCTCTTCATCATATCGCTCATCGCGGGTAGTGCGTTCGTGTACGCGTTCGCGCATGCGCAGGAGGGGATGGGGACCATCCCGGAAGGGACGACGGCCGAAGGGATCGACCTCTCGGGCATGACTCCTGAGGAGGCGCGCGCCGAACTCGCCGACCACGCTCAGGATGCCTCGACCGTCTCGGTAACGCTGCAGGTGGGAGAGGTCGAATATCCGGTGTCACTCGACAGCTCCGTCTCCTACGACGTCGATTCGGTGGTGGATGCTGCGATGGCTCCGCTCGAAGGCCAGACGGCGGCCGATCGGATCGAGCACCAGGTCAAGAAGCGCCTGGGCCGTGCCGAGGTCGAACCGCGTGATCTGGACGTCACCTACACGCTCGACCTCGAGCCCGTCCGTGCTGAGATCGAGCGGATCGCCGCTGAGACCGCAGCCACTCCCGTGGACGCCACCCGTACCTTCGAGGGCGATAAGGTCGTGATCACCGAGGGCACGACGGGGAGGGCTCTGGACATCGACCTCTCGTACCAGGCCGCTGCTGATGCACTCGCGTTCGATCCCGAGACCGGTAGCTACGAGCTGAGCTCGAACGTCACCGTTCCGCTCATCTACGAGGAGCTCAAGCCCGCCGTCACCGCCGACTCCTTCGGAAAGGCGATCACCGTGAACCTCACGAGCCTCTACCTCTATCTCTACGATGGTGACGAACTGGAGAAGAAGTATCGCATCGGCGCAGGTAAGCCGGGGTACGAGACGCCTACCGGGCTTCTCGAGATCACAGCCAAGCGTAAGAACCCCGTATGGATCAACCCGTCACCGGACGGCTGGGGCAAGGACATGCCCGAGCGCATGGGTCCTGCTGCCAATGCTCCGCTCGGATTGCGCGCGCTCAACCTGAACCGTCCAGCCATCAGGATCCATGGTGAGTCGCGTCTACAGAAGATCGGCGCTCACGGAAGCCATGGGTGCATCAACCTGACCAACCCCGATGTCGTGGATCTGTTCGACCGGGTCGAAGTAGGAACTCCGGTCTACGTCCACCACTGATGGGGGCGTCTCCATAAATCAGGTGGAGTGAAAGTTCCCAGAGGCTACGGGTACTAACCGTAGGCACAACCCGTACGTCGAGGGGAATCTCCGTATGGGGTCGATCCGAAGTGGCCTTTGGGGGTTATATGTTCGAGAAGTTCACCGATCGAGGGAGGAAAGCGCTCGCTCTGGCTCAGGAGGAAGCGCGTAACCTCGGTCAGGTCTATGTAGGGACCGAGCACCTGCTGCTCGGTCTTATAAAGGAGAAGGGTGGTTTCGCAGCGCAGGCTCTGGAGGAGCTGGGCGTCTCGTACGAAGCCACGCTGGAGCAGATCAGATCAATAACCGACACGGAGAATCCCATCCCTGCCGGTCATATCCCGTTCACCCCGCGCGCTAAGCGCGTGCTCGAAGGTGCGTTCCGGGAGAGCCTCGCGCTCGGCCAGAACTACATCTCCACCGAGCACCTGCTCCTGGGCATCGTGCGTGAGGGCAACGGTATCGCCATGGAAGCTCTGAGCAGACTTGATGTGGACGGCGAGAGCGTCCGCACCGAGGTCATGAAGCTCATCGAGCGCATGAAGGGTCCCGCCCCGTTCCAGCCGAGCGCTGAGGGGCAGTTCCCCGGTGGCATGCCGGGTATGCCGTTCGGCGCAGGCCCACAGGGCGGCGGTGAGGAGGACGACTCCATGCTCGAGGAGTACGGCGTCGACCTCACGGGTCAAGCAGCCGAGGGGAAGCTCGACCCCGTCATCGGCCGCGAGGTGGAGATCGAGCGTGTCATGCAGATCCTCGCCCGTCGTACCAAGAACAACCCGCTCATCATCGGTGATCCGGGCGTAGGTAAGACCGCCATCGCAGAAGGCCTCGCCGAGATGATCGCAGCGGAGCAGGTCCCTGACTTCCTTAGAGGTCAGGAGGTCTGGATGCTGGACATCGCAGCACTCGTCGCAGGCTCCAAGTACCGCGGTGAGTTCGAGGACCGCCTCAAGAAGGTCATCAAGGAGGTCGTCGATCGCGGGGACATCATCCTCTTCATCGACGAGATGCACACCCTTATCGGCGCAGGCAGCGCCGAGGGCTCCATAGATGCCGCCTCCATCCTCAAGCCAGCGCTCTCCCGCGGTGAGATCCAGGTCATCGGAGCCACCACGTTGGAGGAATACCGTCGTCATATCGAGAAGGACTCGGCGCTCGAGCGAAGGTTCCAGCCCATCGTGGTGAACGAGCCCACGTCCGAAGAGGCGCTCCAGATCCTCGAGGGTCTCCGTGACCGTTACGAGCAGCACCACCATGTCCGCTTCTCCGAAGGCGCACTGGATGCCGCGGTGACGCTCTCCGATCGCTACGTGCAGGATCGCTTCCTCCCAGACAAGGCGATCGACCTCATGGACGAGGCTGGCGCGCGCATGCGCATCCGTAACATGACGCTGCCGCCTGAGATCCTCGAGCTCGAGGATCGCATCCGTGAGGCTCGAGCCGAGAAGGACGCAGCGGTCAAGAACCAGGACTACGAAGCAGCTGCGGATCTCCGTGATAAGGAGCGCGAGCTCACCGAGGAGCGCGAAGCGCTCGAGAAGAAGTGGCGCGAGGACTCCGAAGCGTCCGTCGTCGAAGTCGGCGAGGACGAGATCGCGGATGTCGTCTCCATGTCCACCGGCGTACCGGTATCCAACCTCACCGAGGCCGAGACCGAGAAACTCCTCCGCATGGAGGATGTGCTCCACCATCGCGTGATAGGTCAGGAGACCGCGGTGACCGCCGTCTCGAAAGCCATCCGTCGTTCTCGCGCAGGATTGAAGGACCCCAAGCGTCCTGCCGGCTCGTTCATCTTCCTCGGACCGTCCGGCGTCGGTAAGACCGAGCTCTCCAAGGCGCTCGCCGAGTTCCTGTTCGACACCGAAGAGGCGCTCATCACGCTCGATATGTCCGAGTACATGGAGAAGCACTCCGTGTCCAAGCTCGTGGGTTCGCCTCCGGGTTACGTGGGATACGACGAGGGTGGTCAGCTCACCAAGGCGGTCCGCCAGCGCCCGTACTCCGTGATCCTGTTCGATGAGATCGAGAAGGCACATCCCGACGTCTTCAACATCCTCCTCCAGATCCTGGAAGAGGGACGCCTGACGGATGCACAGGGCCGTAAGGTCGACTTCCGCAACACGATCGTGATCATGACCAGTAACATCGGAGCACGTGAGATCGCCACCACCACGCCGCTCGGGTTCACCGTCTCGCCCGACACCGGACTCTCCAACAAGGAGATCACGTCGCGTGTCATGGGTGAGGTCAAGAAGACGTTCCGTCCCGAGTTCCTGAACCGTGTGGACGAGATCATCGTGTTCCAATCCTTGACCGAGGAGGAGATCCTCCAGATCGTCGACCTCATGGTGGATGACCTGCGAGACCGTCTCATCTTCCAGGGGATGACCATCAACTTGAGCGAGGCAGCCAAGAAGGTGCTCGCAGAGGAAGGTATCGACCCGGCGTACGGTGCACGCCCGCTGCGCAGGACCATACAGACCCGCCTCGAAGATGTGCTCTCCGAGCAGCTCCTCGAAGGCAGATGGGGTCCGAACAGCGTCATCGAGGTCGACGCCGATGGTGACGAGCTCACGTTCGAGCTCGGCGAGGGCGAGGTGCCGGAGCCACGTAAGCGCGAGAGCATCCAGCGCAAGTCGAATGCGTCGCTCGTGAAGACCCTCCGCAACAGAGGTGTATCGCCTTCGGCGGAAGACGGTGGACAGCCTGCTTCCGAGTGACGGTGATGCGTAAGTCAGAGTGAGACCGATGTGCCGCGGACTCGATCCTCGTACGAACACGTATACTAGGATCGATCAGCGGCACATCGGCATATGAGAGGGGGACATGTGCCTCGTACGAGCAATAAAGAGGCGTTCGCTCACGCGATAGACATCACAGCGCCCGGCACAGCTCTCCGGTCCGCTCTCGACATGATCCTGGCCGGCCGTCTCGGTGCGCTCATATGCATCGGGGATTCGGAGTCGGTCCTCGCGTCGGGTAATGACGGCTTCCCGCTCAACATAGCGTTCACGTCGCACCGCCTCTTCGAACTCGCGAAGATGGACGGTGCGATCGTCATAGACAGCAACCTCAGTACCATCCTGCGCGCTAACTTCCACCTCAACCCCGACTCGACACTCCCTACGTCCGAGACGGGCATGAGGCACAGGACCGCAGCTCGTATCAGCATGCAGACCGATGCGGTCGTCATCTCCGTGTCCGAGCGCCGCTCCGTGGTCAACCTCTACGTCGGCGGGCGGAGCTACGAGCTCGCTTCCACCGAGAAGCTGCTCAACGAATCCAACCAGACGCTCGTCGCACTCCAGATCGGGCGTAACTCGCTCGATCGAGCGCTCGAGAGGCTCACCACCCTCGAGTTCGAGGACTCCGTCACGATCGGCGATATCACCCAGGTGCTCGCCCGTTTCCAGAATCTGCAGTTCACGGCTGATGCGCTCCGGGATGCTATCGAGAAGCTCGGGTCGCGTGGGGACCTGTTGAACATGCAGCTCGTGGAGTTGACCAGCGGTCTCACTGAGCAGTACACCATGCTCATACGCGACTACGCTTCCAACTCGAGTGAGGAATCGGCTGCGGAGATCCGCGCGGCACTCGACAGGCTCCTGCCTGAGGAGCGCTCCACGCCTTCGCGTGTGGCTGAAGTCCTCGGTTACGAGGATCTCCCCGAAGATGTGGTCATCACTCCGCTCGGATTGAGGACGCTCGCACGCGTGACCATCGTGAACGATGCTACGGCCAATAAGATCGCCAATGAGTACGGATCGCTCAAGGCGTTGGTCGAGGACATGAAGGAGAACCCGGGACACCTCGGTGACCTGGGTGTGAACAACCCTGCTATCCTCGTGGACAGTCTTTATCGTATGTGGGGGAAGGAACGATGACAGCCAAGAACTTCGAAGGTGAGATGAAGGATCCCGTATTCGGGCCAGCTGTCATCACGCCTCCTATTCTCATGCAGATGACCGGTCGCATCCCGCTCGTGGCGGAATCGAGTAGTCTTCAAGGTGTGGTCGGAGACAAAGCAGACGTAGCAGCGGTGATCGTAGCGGGTGGTAGTGGTGAGCGTTTCGGGAACCGCGGTGGCAAGCAGCTCTACACCATCCTCGGAAGACCGATCCTCACGTGGTCCATCCAAGCGTTCGATGCGACGGATCAGGTCGGTCACATCGTCGTCGTCTGCCCTGAATCCCGTATGGAGGAGTACGTCGATCAGGCCATAGCGCCGTACGATTTCGTCACGCCCATCTCGGTGGCCGCATCAGGTACCTTGCGTCAGGAGTCAGCCATGAACGGAGTGGCTGCCGTACCCGACGGCTATCCGTACGTCGCCATCCACGATGGTGCTCGTCCCATCGTCACACCTGACACGATCAGTCACGCCATCAACGTGCTCAAAGGCAACTTCGATGCCGATGGCGTCATCGTGGGACATCCGGCCATCGACACCATGAAGGTGATCGACGGGGACGTGGTCGTGGGCACACCCGATCGTTCCATGTTCTGGATAGCTCAGACTCCGCAGGTGTTCCACCATGAGATCTGCGAGGCAGCGTACACCACCGCTCTGGCGGAAGGGTTCGTCGGTACCGATGACTCGTCGCTCGTGGAGCGCGTCGGCGGCCGGATCATGCTCGTGGAGTGTCCGCGGGATAACATCAAAGTGACCGTACCCGAGGATATCGGGCCTGCTACCGCGGCGTTGGAGCGCCGTCTCATGGCCGACAACCCCTCGTCCACACCCCGATCGGAACTCTGATCAGATGGCTACTCGTATAGGTCTCGGATTCGATGTCCATGCGTTCGCAGAGGACAGGCCTCTCATACTCGGAGGCGTGACGATCCCGTATCACCTCGGGCTTCTCGGCCATTCGGATGCCGACGTCCTGGCCCATGCGGTATCCGATGCGCTGTTGAGCGCCATCCGTGCAGGTGACATAGGGAAGCTGTTCCCCGATACGGATCCCGAGTTCAAGGATGCCGACTCGATCGAGCTGCTCGCTCATGTGGGGTCGCTCGTGCGTGAACAAGGCTGGACGATCGTGGATGTGGATACCGTCATCGCTGCTCAGCAGCCCAAGCTGTCGCCGCATCGTGAGGACATGCGGGAGCGGCTCGCAACCGCGCTCGATCTCCCGGTGGACAGCATCGGAGTGAAAGCCACCACCACGGAGCAGCTCGGTTTCGTGGGCCGAGGCGAAGGTATAGCGGTCTGGGCGGTCGTCCTTCTCGACGACGCCGGCCGGTGACGTGAGGAGACATCCGTGTTCGAAGGTTTCAGAGAAGACATAGAGATGATCAAGCGCCGCGATCCTGCGGCTACGACGTCGTTCGATGCCGTGCTGAACTCGACCGGGATGCGCGCCGTCTGGGCGTACCGGCGCCAGAACTGGCTGTGGCGCAAGGGCTTCAAGGGGCTTGCGCGGTACCTTTCCACGAGGTCGCGGCGGCGTTTCGCCATAGAGATCCATCCCTGCGCGACCATCGGTCGGCGGTTCATGATCGACCATGGTGTGGGCGTGGTGATTGGTGAGACGACCGTGATCGGTGATGACTGCCTCATCTACCAAGGTGTGACGCTCGGTGGAACCGGCAAGGAAGTCGGCAAGCGCCACCCGACGCTCGGGAACGACGTTGTCATCGGTGTCGGGGCTGCTGTGCTCGGCAACATCACCGTCGGTGACGGTGCCAAGGTAGGCGGCGGAGCCGTGGTCGTGAAGGATGTGCCACCCGGCTGCACGGCGGTCGGTGTTCCTGCGCATTGCGTCAGCAAAGCGCGTCAGGTCAGCGAGATCGAGCAGGTCCAGAAGCGTCCTTGCAAGGAGCCCGATCTTCTCGACCAGGCCATCGAACGTATCGAGGACACCACGCGCAAGGTCCTCTTGCCCGACCCGATCGAGGATTCACTCGTGCTCCTCGAGCGTCGTATCTCCGAGATGGAGTCGCGCTGCAGCTCTCTCAGGAGTTGCATAGACACCACCCGCGAGGAAGCGGAACAGAGGAAGGAAGAAGATTCCGATGCCCATGCGGATCCACGATAGCGTCAAGCGGCGCAAAGTACGGCTCGAGCCACTGAATCCCGGAGAGGTCCGCATGTACGTGTGCGGACCTACCGTCTATGACGACGTCCACATCGGGAACGCACGCACGTTCCTCTCGTTCGACGTGATCCGCAAGTATCTCGCGCACGAGGGCTATCGCGTGACCATGGTGCAGAACATCACGGATGTGGATGACAAGATCATCGACCGCGCTGCGGAGGAAGGTCGCGCTCCCGCTGAAGTGGCGGACGAGTACACCGCTGCGTTCATAGACGTGATGCGTGCGTTCGGCGTGGACGATCCCGATATCCGCTGCTACGCCACTCGTGAGATCGATGCCATGATCGCCATGATCGAGGCGCTCATCTCCAAGGACCACGCGTACGTGTCGGGTGGGGACGTGTACTTCTCGGTCCGCTCGTACGAGCCGTACGGTTCGCTCTCCGGTCGCCATGTGGACGACCTCATGTCCGGAGCACGCGTCGAGGCGAACGATCGCAAGCGTGACCCGCTCGATTTCGCGCTCTGGAAGGCGGCCAAGCCGGGCGAGCCGTACTGGGACTCGCCGTGGGGAGAAGGCCGCCCCGGCTGGCACACCGAATGCGCTGCCATGGTCGAGAAGTACCTCGGCGTCCCTATCGACATCCATGGTGGAGGCTCGGACTTGAGCTTCCCTCATCACGAGAACGAATCCGCCCAGGCAGGCGCAGCGTTCGGAGCTGAGCTCGCGCGGACCTGGATGCACACCGGCATGCTCACCGTGGATGGTGAGAAGATGTCCAAATCCCTCGGCAACTTCCATACGCTGAAGGACGTCCTCGCAAACCATGACCCCATGGCGCTGCGCCTCCTCATGCTCCAGACGCATTACCGCTCACCGCTCGATTTCTCGTTCGAGCGCTTGGAAGGCGCGGGCTCCTCGCTCGACCGCTTCGCCACGCTCGTCAGGAATCTCTCCTGGGCGGGCGAGAAGAACGTGCGCCCCGACGCCGCCGCTCACCCCACGTCAGCCGATGATGACCTCTCCGGATCGATCGACGTCGCTCGCTCGCGGTTCACGGCCGAGATGCGTGATGACTTCAACACAGCGGGTGCTCTGGCCGCTGTCTTCTCGCTCGTGACACAGGCCAACGCGTATCTGGACTCCACGACGGAATCGGGTGTCGATCCCGAACTCACGACCTCGGTCGTGAGGACGATCGTGGAGCTGCTCGGCGTGCTCGGGATCCGACTTCCCGAGGCCGGCGCTTCGGAACTCCCCATGGAACTCATCGACCTGGCGGCCGAACTGCTCGGAGGTCAGGCGTTCGACACTCCCGAAGAAGCAGCTGAGGGCCTGATGGAAGCCCGCGCCGGTGCTCGTGTCGCCAAGAACTGGGCTACGGCCGACGCCATCCGCGACGGCTTGACGGCACTCGGCTTCACCATCGAGGACACCGCTGCCGGCGCCCGGGTGGTGCGTGCCTGATGCCGTTCATCGAAGGAAGGCGCGCGGTCCTCGAGGCGCTCGAGACGGGCGTCGACGTCAGGCGGATCCTCCTCATGTCGCGCAACAAGCCGGACAAGCGCGACCAGCGTATAACCCAGCAAGCTCGTGACCTGGGGATCCGAGTGGACACGGTCGACCGCCGGATGCTCGACGAGCTCTCCGCTCACGGTGCCCATCAAGGGATCATGGCTGAGGTGCCGGATTTCTCGTACACCCCGCTCGAGCGCATCATCGATGCCACGGAGGGCGAGAAGGACGCGCTCATCCTCGTCCTCGACCACATCACGGACGAGGGGAACCTGGGCGCCATCATCAGAAGCGCCGAGGTCGTCGGTGCGTCAGGTGTGGTGATCCCCGCTAAGCGTGCCGCGCAGGTAGGTGTCGGTGTCTACAAGACGTCCGCTGGTGCAGCGCTGCATATCCCGATCGCACGGGTGACCAACATCGCTGACAGCGTGGAGCAGCTCAAACGTGCCGGATTCTGGGTGGCCGGAGCATCGGAGAAGGCTGACCAGGATATCTGGAGCGCCCCGCTGAGTGGAAGGATCGCACTCGTCTCGGGTGCGGAGGACAAAGGTATCTCGCGACTCGTGACCGAGCGCTGCGATTTCCTCGTATCGCTCCCGCAACGAGGTCGCGTCGCATCGCTCAACGTCGCGCAAGCGACGACCGCCATCTGCTACGAATGGCTCCGGCGCACCATGACCGAAGGCGATGCGTGATGGGATCCACCCGCACCAAGGTCCTGATCGTGGATGGCTACAACGTGATCCGCAAGGATCCCGTGTACTCGTCACTCATAGATGAGGATGACCCTGCCATCATCGACGTCTTCGCGCGTGCACGCGAGAAGCTCATAGATGACGTGGCTGGTTTCGCGTACGGGGAGTTCCGCGCGTATATCGTCTTCGATGCAGCCGGTAACGTGAATTCCGAGCGTACGGAGACCGTGCGTGGGGGAGTGGACGTGATCTTCTCGCCCACGGGGGTCGAAGCCGATTCGGTGATCGAGCGGCTCGCTCGCGAAGCGCGGGCGGACGACCGCGACGTGTTCGTGGTCACCGATGACGCTGCTACGCAATGGACGGTCTACAGCGAAGGTGTGACCCGGATGTCCGTGCGCATGTTCTCCGGAGAGGTGAACATCAGTGCGGATGATTGGGAGGAGCATTCTGTGCCGCCCAGCAGAAGCACACTCGGAGCGCGTATCGATCCCGAGGTCGCAGCTCGCCTGGCGCGCTTCGCGCGCGGTGGGAACGGATAGCGGAATGAGGATGGATACGATATAGTTCTCGATTGCTGACGCCAGCGTAGCTCAATGGTAGAGCAACGGTTTTGTAAACCGTAGGTTACGGGTTCGAGTCCTGCCGCTGGCTCCAGAGGAAACGAAGACCCCCGGATCCCGGGGGTCTTTTGCGTTCTTACGGACTCTCTCTTCTCGCCCAGCTCGTCCTAGTACGCGGTCCAGCCGGCATCCACGGGGATGACCACACCGTTGATGTAGTCCATGGAGTCCTCGCCGAGGGCCACGGCCACACGAGCTACCTGGTCAGCACTACCGGTCGAGGGGATGAGCTTGGTGGTCGCGCTCATGACGGCCATGCCGAACTGGCTGATGTTCTGGCCGATGGACTCACCGATGTTGGTATCGATGGCGCCCGGTGCGATCGCGTTGCAGCGGATCCCGTTGCGGGCGTACATGACGGCCGTGTTCTTGGTGATGCCCACGACGGCATGCTTGGACGCCGTGTACGCGACGCCTGCGCGAGCTCCGTAGAGACCGCCGACCGATGCGATGTTGATGATCACACCACTGCCTTGAGCGCGGAACAGCGGGATCGCCTTGCGCGTCGAGTAGATGATCGACGACACGTTGACGGCCATGACGCGCTCCCACATCTCGTCGGTGAGCTCGTCGATCGGTGAGAAGTTGTCCATGATCCCTGCGTTGTTCACGAGGATATCCAGCTGACCGAACTCGGCGATCGCCTTATCTATCATGGCTTCGACTTCGGAGCGCTCAGCCACGTTGACCTTCATGGCTACGGCGCTGCCTCCTAGCTCCTCGATCTCAGCGCGAGCTTGCTCCACACGCTCTTCGTTGATATCGGCGAGAAGGACGTTGGCACCTTCCTTCGCGTACATGGTGGCGATGGCCTTGCCCATACCCGAGCCGGCTCCCGTGACGATCGCTGTCTTTCCGGAGAGACGTGCACATGTGAGATCCATGTCGGACTCCTTCCACGAAGTGTTCCGCTGCAGGTTGTACCTCGTACAAGTATGCGCGAGGAATCATCCGAGCGGAGTCGTCATCGGCGAGTGGATGCATTCTCTATATATGTGTGCGCACGCGAGGGTCACGCAGTACGACATATCCGCGCAGGAGGCTCGTTCTCATCGATGAGCGGGTGCATGCGGAATCGGATTCCCATGATGCGTAGATATGCTTATAGCTGCATCTACGGATAATTCTATGCAAAAAAATCTGCAGAATAAAGTTCGATGGTCTACTTTTAGCCAACCGGATGCCATATGATGTCGGCATACGCTCCTAGGGAGCGTGTTCATCCTATCGGGACGCGGGATCCGGAAGGGGATCCCCGTGTATTGAAGGAGGCGTCATGGCCGAAAAACTCGGTCACGTGATGACGGACGAGGAATTCGAACAGCAGACCGGTTACAAGCAGGAGCTCAAGCGTGGGCTCAGCGTACGTGACCTCATCATCTACGGTCTGGTGTTCATGGTCCCCATCGCACCGTTCGGCATCTACGGAGAGGTCTTCATGGACTCCCGAGGTATGCCATCGCTCGTGTACCTCATCGGTATGGTCGTCATGATCTTCTCGGCACTCTCGTACGCACGCTTGTCCGAGGCGTTCCCCGTCTCCGGATCGGTGTACGGCTACACCACGAGAGGAGTCAACCGCCACCTCGGATTCATCGCGGGTTGGGCGATCATGCTCGACTACCTCCTCGTGCCCACGCTCCTGTACGTGGTCGCCGCCGCAGGTCTGTCCTTGATCATCCCAGGAGTGCACCCGGTCGTATGGGGTGTGATGTTCATCATCATCAACACCATCATCAACTACAACGGAGTGGAGCTCACCGCTCGCTTCAACAGGGTCGCGCTCGTCGTCGAGCTCATCATCCTCGCGCTCTTCGTGTTCATCGGTCTGTGGTGGGTCATCAGTGCGCCTGAGTCACAAGGCTTCACCATCAAGCCGTTCTTCCAGCCCGAGCACATCGACGTCAACTTCATCATGGGTGCCGTATCGCTCGCCGTCCTCTCCTTCCTGGGCTTCGACGGTATCTCCACCCTCGCTGAGGAATCCAAGGACGGACCCAAGTCCGTCGGCCGCGCATCGGTGGCAGCCCTCATGATCGTCGGCTTCCTCTTCATGCTCCAGACCTACGTCGCAGCCCTCATCGTTCCCGATCCCGAGCAGCTACTCGCACTCTCGGACGGGAACCTCGACCAAGGCTTCTACACCGTAGCCGCGGTCGCCGGTGGCCAGTTCCTCTCGTTCCTCACCGCGATGGCCACCGCTATCGCCTGGGGTATCGTGAACTCCCTCGCTGCTCAGACGGCTATCACCCGTATCCTGTACGCCATGGGGCGTGACGGCATGGTGCCGCGAGCTCTGGCAAAGGTGCACCCGGTGCACAAGACGCCTTACGTGGCTACGTTCGTCGTGGCAGCGATCTCCATCGTCCTCGTGGTCCTTTTCACCACCTACCTGGACATCGCCACGATCTCCCGTCTCGTGAACTTCGGCGCACTGACCTCGTTCGTGCTCCTCAACTTCACGGTCATCTGGTACTTCACCGTAAAGCAGAAGTCCACGGACTATCTGCGCCACCTGATCATGCCGCTGATCGGACTCATCTTCGTCCTCTTCGTGTGGATCAACCTCGAAGGCCTCGCCAAGCAGGTCGGCCTCATCTGGATGGCTATCGGTGTCGTCTACTACCTGATCCTGTACTTCGGCTTCGGCCGCAAGGATGCCGAGCTGAACGTCTAGGCCAGCTCGCTTCTCGGTTCTGCGGGAGCCGCTCGACTCCGGTCGGGCGGCTTCTCTCTTCCTGACGGATGCAAGAACTCATGCACCTCCACGAAATTCCCGCGAATGGTTTTCTCGCCCGGAAATCCAACCCGGTCAGAACGTATACTTCTACCAGGCACGATCTACCGGACGAGAAGTCCGGGGAGGTAGATACGCCCGGAGGCGTGTGAAGATTGACACACCCTAGGTGTTCACGTACTATCATCACGCCCATGTTCACGCATGGCTTTTCGTACGGTGTCGTGAACGGGAGTGTGCCCGAGTGGTTAAAGGGGACGGGCTGTAAACCCGTTGGCTTAGCCTTCCAAGGTTCGAATCCTTGCGCTCCCACCATGTACGCCCGCGTAGCTCAGTAGGTAGAGCACTTCGTTGGTAACGAAGAGGTCACCGGTTCAAATCCGGTCGCGGGCTCCATCACACCGGATGGAGGCTCATGCGGGACCTGTACGGCGGTGTAGCTCAGTTGGTTAGAGCACACGGCTCATACCCGTGGCGTCACTGGTTCGAGTCCAGTCACCGCTACCATAGGCCCTACGCAGGACCGGAAGGTCCAGCTTGAATAGTGTCGACGGGGTACGAAGGTACGAAGTAATGTTTTCCTAAGGAGGAGACAAATGGCCAAGGCCAAGTTCGAGCGCACAAAGCCACACGTTAACATCGGAACCATCGGTCACGTCGACCATGGTAAGACCACCCTGACCGCAGCTATCTCCAAGACCCTTTCGGAGAAGGGCTATGCGGACTTCTCGGCGTACGACGCCATCGACAACGCTCCCGAGGAGCGTGAGCGTGGTATCACGATCTCCATCTCCCACATCGAGTACGAGACCGACAACCGTCACTACGCACACGTCGACTGCCCCGGCCACGCCGACTACGTCAAGAACATGATCACCGGTGCTGCTCAGATGGACGGCGCTATCCTGGTAGTTTCCGCTGCTGA